>JBNABE010000061.1:0-10685 GCA_049631945.1 Akkermansiaceae bacterium | reverse complement strand
CGTGCTATGACACGCATTGCCTATGGTATGGTTTGCTTCACTCTATTCTTTAGTCTGATTGGCACCGTGCTTGGTGGTATTTGGGCAAATGATTCATGGGGTCGATTCTGGGGGTGGGACCCCAAAGAAAACGGAGCGCTGATGATTGTGCTCTGGTGTCTAATCGTACTGCATGCTCGTTTAGCTGGCTTTTTGCGCGAGTGGGGGATTCACGTTGCAGCAGTCTTTGGGGCCAACATTGTGGCCTTCTCATGGTGGCACGTAAACGCTCTCAGCACAGGGCTGCACTCCTACGGCTTCATTGATGGCCTGGGTATTATTTGGGGCTATTACGGACTGCTGACTGCTGTCTGCTTGATGGGCATGGTGTGCGCCGTCCTGGAGAGGAAGTCTAAGGTCAAGTCTCAGGCTTGAGTTGCTTAGAGCAGTTCGGCTGCGATCGCGTCAACTAGCATGGGGCCATTGTTGATTAAACGCAAATGCCCTTCTTTGATCTCTGCTAGCCCGTTGGATATCAGTCGTTCTACACTACCATCAGGTGAGCAAGTGAGGTGATGGTCGGGTAAACCTTGGGCTGTGCGAAGGAGCAGGGCAATGCGCTCGGTTCGAAAGGCCTCGGGGGTTACGTTCTCCTCATCTGACTTAGCGTGGCCAACTGTGTTGATGGCATGAATATAGCGCGCGGTATCGGGTAGATTAGTCCAGCGCTTGCCATGGATGGTGGATACGGCAGAGGGGCCGAGTCCGAGGTAGTCATCACCCTGCCAGTAGGCTAGGTTGTGACGAGACTCCATGCCGTGCCGAGCATAGTTGGAGGTTTCATAATGGAGAAAGCCGGCGCCACAGAGTTTCTGGTCTGCTAGTGTATACATGTCCGCATTGATGTCCTCATCTTCATGGTGACGTAGCTGATCAAAAAATGGGGTATCTTCCTCGTAAGTGAGGTTGTAGGCGGAGATGTGATCAGGGTTTAGCGAGATGGCGGAATCGAGCGTGTTGTTCCAGTGATCAATTGTTTGTCCGGGAATGGAAAACATAAGGTCGATATTGATCTCATCTAATCCAGTTTTTTGCAGTATTTGAACAGATTTAGAAGCTTCTTTAGGCTCATGTTCTCTGCCTAATGTTTTGAGCACTGAGCTTTCAAAAGACTGAATGCCGAGTGAGACTCGATTAACTCCGAGCTCTTTGAAGAGCATAGCCTTCTCATGCCCGAAGGTTGCAGGATTGGCTTCAAGAGTGATATGGGTGCTAGTCAGGGGGAGGACTTTTTGTAGGCCACTGAAGAGCTTAGAGAGATGGCTTGGCGAAAGCATCGAGGGCGTCCCTCCGCCCAAGTATAAGGTGCTGACCTCAGGGAACTTATGTTCGTCAGCGGACCGACTTGCCTCATCCAGAATCGCTTGTATGAAAGCCTCTTGATCGGTGTTCCCGGGGGTATGCTTATAGAAAGAGCAATAAGGGCAAACTCTATGGCAGAAGGGAATGTGAACGTAGACAATCATGAACGAAGTTTTAAATTCGAGACATGAAATGATCTATATAGTCATCGCGGAGAAGCCACCATCAATAGTAATTTCGGTGCCCGTAATGAATGCGCCAGCTTGATTAGAAGCAAGCATGAGTGTGGCACCTGTGAGTTCGTCGGCACTGCCAAAACGAGACATGGGAGTGTGGCGCAAGATTTCAAGAGCTCGAGTTTCATCACCTTTCTGTGAAGCCTCGGCAGATGGGAAAAAACCGGGAACGAGGGTGTTGACACGAATATCATGCTCTGCCCATTCACGTGCTAGGTTTTTGGTGAGATTGTGAACGGCGGCTTTGGCGGCGGCGTAGCCAAACACTCCCGATACCGGCATGCTGCCGGCCATCGATCCCATGTTAATGATGCTGCATGGTTCGTGGTGGTCGACAAAAAACTGGCCAAAGATCTGGCAAGCGCGGAAGACACTCTTGAAGTTTGTTTCTATGAGTGCGTCCAATTCTTCATCGGTTATTTCAAGAAATGGAGTGGCTGAGCCAAGGCCAGCCCCGTTGACGAGAATATCTACTTTCCCAGAACGTAGTAGCACGGCAGTGAGGAGATCATCGATGTCTTGGCGGTTGCTGACATCAGCTTGGTGAAACCAGGATTTGCCACCGAACGCGTCAATGGCAGCAAGTTTATCGATGGCGTTTTCGGGGTTGCGACCTACTAAAATAACTTCGGCACCAGCTCGAGCCAGTGCGACTCCCATAGTGCCGCAGAGATTACCTGTGCCGCCTATGACAACGGCAACTTGACCAGAGAGGTCGAAGAGTGATGAGTTAGATTCCATAGGGGTGAACTGCGAATGGGTTGTTAAATCTTAATCTCAATCATGGCGTTAGCCTTGAGCCGTTCTATCCAGCGGTCATTTTTATCTTTGTTCTTGCGACTGCGCACACGGGATTCCATTCGGCTTTTTACTTTGCTCAGTGGTGGAGTAGGGCCGTAGTGTTTCTTGTCGAGCCTGACGATGGTGTAGCCTCGGGTGTCTTCAAGAGGACCCAAGATTTCACCAGTTGGAGTCTCCATGAGGATAGCGGCAAATGCGGGAGAGAGGTCGGTGCGCTGAGTTTTTCCAACCTTACCACCATCTTCGGCATACGAATCGACTGAGTATTCTCTGGCGAGCCCACCAAAATCTTCACCTTTTTTTAGCCGGGTGACAATATCTTCGGCCAGTTTTAGCTGGGTTTCAGGAGTCACTAGAGGGTCTGATGAGTCGGTCTTCGTGATATAGATTTTGTGATATTCCAGCGCATCTCCGGTTATATCACGTATTTTTGATTTATGCTCGTTATACTCAGCCGCAATTTCTCTGGGCATGGGAGGTGTTGCATTTTTAAATTGTTGTGACCGCATAGCTTGAACAATAAGCTTTTTCTCGGTCTCGCGGCGATGCTGGGCAGGTGTGACGCCAGCTTGGCGCAAAGCTTTGTTGAATTCTGATCGGTTGTTATTGTAGAGCGTTCTTACCTGGCGGTCGATTTCTTGATCGATGGCATAGGGCGGAAACTGGCGGTCTCCCGTACGAACTCTAAACTCTGATAGAATAAGCTCTCGCTCAATGAGACTGTTAAGGATCTCATTACGAGCTTTGCCAATCAGCTCATTGTATTGAGGGCCTTTGCGCGGCATCGATGCATTGAGTTGCTGGCGGTAGGGTGTGAGGTGGTAGTTTAATTCATTTTTGGTAATGACACGTCCGTTGACCTTTGCTGCGATACCCGTTACTTCGCGAGCTGATGCATGAGTGTTGATGAGAGCAAAGGTGATGAGGGGTGTTAGGCTAAAATGAAATATTTTTCTGAAGGCGGTCATGGGATGGAAAAGATGTAAGTCCATATGATTTGATTGCGACGGCGTTAATGCAATAAATACACTCAATATGTGCTACTAATTCATAGCCCAATATGATCTACGTCAAAGCTAAATATTGTGCTATCTGTATTTTGATTGTTGTTTAATGGCTACTAGTTGGAGCCCGTAGTTTGCACTTGGATTAGATAGATTGAAGCATTGTTATAGCCTCATTGAGTTTGTCCATGGCCTGTGTCGCCTTTAGGCGAGGAAAACGCTTAGCCTCCAAGAAGATATAGTTTCCATTTCTCGTTAGCATAAGTCGTTGTTCGCGTATTTCGATACTGCTTATATTGGCTGCAGCAGCTATGAGTTTTAGTTCTGTAGCTAAGAGTAAGTTGTTTGCTGGTTCTGGAGCTTTGCCGAATCGATCTAGCCAGCGAGTGCGTAGGGATTTGAGCTCTTTGAGTGAGACTAATTCTGCAAGCTCCTTGTAAGCTGATATGCGAAGTCTGGCCTCAGGCATATAACTGGCAGGTAAGTATGCGCCGAGTGTTTCACTTGTTTCGAGCCCAGAATCAAGCTCGCTGAATGATAGGAAGTCGATACGCAGAGTGACATCGACACGCGTGGATGATCTGCCTGTGCTTAGCTGGTCGATGGATTGACGCAGCAGCTGACAATAGAGGTCAAAGCCGACTGCGGCGATATGACCGGATTGCTTAGTGCCTAGCAAATTTCCTGCGCCTCGTATTTCGAGATCTCGCATGGCGATCTTGAAGCCTGACCCAAGGGCTGTGTATTGCTGGATGGCATTGATGCGTTTGCGCGCATCACCATTGATGAGGTCGCGAGGTAGTAGCAATATCGCATAAGCCTGGCCCCCTGCGCGACCAACGCGGCCACGTAGCTGGTAGAGGTCTGCCAAGCCAAAGCGGTCGGCTCGATCAATAATGATGGTATTAGCATTAGGGATATCAATGCCGCTCTCGATAATGGTTGTCGCTAGTAGGATGTCTGCTTTGCCTTGGACAAATGTGCGCATCACTACTTCCAGCTCGTCTTTTTCCATTTGGCCATGGCCAACGACGCAACTTGCCTCGGGCACAATCTGATTGAGCATATCTCTCATCTGATTGATGCTTTGCACTCGATTGTGTAGGAAAAATATCTGACCTCCTCGTTTCAGCTCTCTTCTTATAGAATCACGAATGATGCGCTCATCATAACCGTGAATGGAGGTGTTGATGGGAACTTTTCCAGGCAGGGGAGTATCGATGGTAGACATATCACGCGCGCCCATGAGAGAGAGATAAAGCGTGCGGGGAATGGGGGTTGCTGAAAGGGTAAGGACGTCAATATTAGCAAACATTTCCTTGAAGCGCTCCTTATGCTTTACGCCAAAGCGCTGCTCCTCATCGATAACGGCGATACCGAGGTTTTTGTAAGAGACGTCTTTGGAGATCAAACGATGGGTGCCAATGACGATATCGACCGACCCATCTTTTAAGCCTTTGAGGGTTTCACGGACCTCGCTAGCCTTGCGAAAACGATTGAGAAGCTCAATACGCAAGGGGTAATCGCTCATGCGTTCACGAAATGTTCGCCAGTGCTGTTCAGCGAGCACGGTCGTGGGAACTAGGATCGCCGCTTGTTTGCCACCAGTTACAGCCTTGAATACGGCTCGGATAGCGACCTCAGTTTTACCAAAGCCAACATCCCCACAGATAAGTCTATCCATCGGCTTGTCAGACTCCATGTCTGTTTTTGTATCCTCAATAGCATCTCTTTGCCCAGAAGTTAAGGTATGATGAAACGAGTTTTCAAACTCCCACATCCAGCGTGTGTCCGGTGGGTGAGCATGGCCGTGCATGGTTTGCCGCTGTGCCTGTATTTGAAGTAGCTTTGCCGCATAATCGAGAATCGATTTTTCTGCTGACTTTCGAGCTTTGCTCCATGCTGTAGAGCCGAGTTTTGTCAGCTCAGGATCCTTACCCCCCAGTCCTACATATTTGGATAAAAGGTGTGACTGGTCGAGAGGCACGCTGAGCGAGCTGCCGCCATAATAGCCAATGGTTATTTCCTCATACCCTTCTTCATTGGTCTCGATGCCGGCATATTTACCAATGCCATACTCAGCATGAACGACCAAGTCACCGATGTTGATATCTTCAAGTGCTGTTTGCGCACGTGCACGACGTTGGTGGTCGAGGTGGTTGGTCTTTCTTCTGCTCTGAGGTGTTTGATATCTGCCAAATAATTCAGCGGAGGAAATGTAGGCTAGCTTGGAGCTAGGCACGGTGAACCCCTGGATTAGTTCGCCAAAGAGTGCTGTAATTTCTTTGGAACTAAAAAAGTCCTCATGAACGAGCTCCGTGAAGCGCTCTTTTTCGCCCAGATTCGAAAACGTGATAAAAATACTCCACTGATCAGCTCTCCAATCTGCAATTTGTTGAAAAAAGCGGTGTCGGCGGGTTTCATTCAAAATGAAGTCGCCTGCATCAAATGTCCCAAGGGGACTGCCTGCGCACAGCGGAGTATCAGCCAGATCACCATCATTTTTTATCACAGCATCATAATGATCAGGGAGATGGTCTCCTGCCGCAATAAGGCGATCTATGTCATGAATATAGTCAGCCAATGTGGATGTTGGTCCTGTATTGGCGAGGCTGATTTGAGCTTCTTTGACGCGCTGTGTTGATATCTGTGAATCGATGTCGAACCTGCGAAGGGATTCGATTTCAGTATCAAAAAATTCGATTCTAAAAGGAGTAGAGGCATGCCAAGAGTATATGTCGATAATGCCCCCGCGACGGGCGAGTTGGCCATGAGCATGTACTTGACTCACTTTCTCATAGCCTTTGTTGATGAGTTGTTGCTCAAAGGCTTCAGGGTCACGTTGATCGCCAATGCTTAGTTCGAATACGGCATCTTTCAGGCTAGACATTGCCGGTACGGTGTCCTCGAGTGAATCGGGAGAGAGGATCATTAATTCGGGCTTCTTTCCAGTCGGCGGAGAGCATAAGTGGTTTAGTATAGCTAGACGTGCGGCAAGGGTCTCTGGAGCTGTGTGAATGCCTTGCTCGTCATCTACCGGTAATTCTGGTAGGGTGAGGGCTTTGATCTCCCATAATTCAAGCTCTGCAGCTAGGCGATCTCGGACACGGGGGTTTGAATGGGTGAGCCATGTTCTGCTCGATTTTGAGGCTGCGTGTAGGCTGTGGCAGACTAGTGCTGCAATAAAAGAATAGGCAGATTCATCGACATTTTGGAACTCGATTGGCGGCGCTTTTTTTGATCGATGTACAAGTGAATTGAGCCGTTTCTTGAATGAAACGGAGTGCATGGTTTCGTTGATTCCCACACAGTCTATATGGCCAGAGGGAGCTTTCGAAGCTTTCGCTGGAGTCGTATTTGACACCGATGTGATGATATAGTGCCGTGTTTCTTAAAGGGCAAGAAGCATGATTGAATGAGTGGTAATTATTTATCAGCTAAAATAGTTGAAATGGGCACTTTCGCCTCTGAGTATAGTAGGCTACAGATAAGTTATGTGGTGGTGTTTCCTAAAAGTGTCTCAAGCTGTGATGTTTGTAGGCATTATCCTATCACTAAGCTGCTGCTCTTCTTCAGATACGACATCGGCCTACGACCGGTCAGAGGCAGGTGCGTCATATGGAGCCACAGCTTCACTGAAAGATAGGCTTGTTCCACCGACGCCCACTAAAAGTGCTGCCAGCCTTTACAGGGAAGTTAACGTCAAACGAGACCTGATACCCAAGGGGCGGCATGCTCGGAAATATCATCGTAGTATGCAGCCGCGCTACATTACGATTCACAGCACCCAGAACTTTTCTCGAGGTGCTGATGCACTCAGGCACTCGGAGGCATTGAAGAATGGAAAACTTCGTGCTCGTAAGATGCGTGGATTCAATCGCATAGGTTACCTAGTTTGGCACTTTACCGTCGATGAGGACCGTGCTGTGCAGCATTTACCGACGAATGAGCAGGGTGAGCACGCTGATTTTGGCGGGCCCGGTAACCGATACTCCATAGGCATCGAAATGTGTGAAAATAAAGGCAATAGCAGGTCTGCCACGATCGAGCGCACGGCGAAGCTAACGGCTTATTTGATGCAGAAGCATAATATATCACTGCGTAAAGTGGTTCCGCACTACCATTGGAAGCGGCGTGGTCTGAGTCAACCGCATAAGAATTGTCCGCACTACCTTCTCGATAATGGCCATCCGGGTGGGAAGTGGCAGTGGTTTCTCGCCAAGGTAAACAAGCATTACCTAGCTATTGGTGGATCGAACCCTCTACCCGCTGGTCCTTCCATCAACAGACACGGTCAGATTGTTACTTCGCCGGCGTTGCCCTCTCCTGTTACAGAAAAATCGCATTCGCCACCGAGTAATCGTTATCACACGGTTAAAAAAGGCGATACTTTATCTGGATTGTCACGCCGTTATGGCGTTTCAGTTTCATCGATTCAGCGTGCCAATGGCTTGCGCAGCACTGTCATTGTTCTTGGCAAAAAGCTTCGCATTCCTAATTCCTGATGACGGAACAATATGTGCTAAGCCTTTTGATCGTAAACCTTCTTTTTCCACGTCTTAATATGTCTGAAGTTTGGTATCAATGCGATCGATGCACGGCCTGCTGTAAGTGGCCCGGTGATGTAAAGGTGAGTGACGATGAGATTGAGAAAATTGCATTATTTTTAGAAATGGAGACGCAAGCATTCATTGATCAATTCACTCGCTTGCGTACTAACCGAAACGGCCTATCGCTGATCGAAAAAGAGAATCACGAGTGCATTATGCTCGATGGTGAGTCCTGTCGCATCAACCCAGTCAAACCCGAACAATGCCGTGGATTTCCAAACAAGTGGAACTTCCCAGGCTGGCAACAGGTATGTCAGGCAAAAGCAATCCCAATGGCAAAAGCCAAGTCGATGGGATTGCTGAAGTGAGGGTTTTTATTTGCAAGCCGTTTTAGACAAGCTGCAAACTATACCCGACGTCGGTAGAGACCCAGACCAAGAAGGCCAGTGATCAGTAGCAATGCACTAGACGGCTCGGGGACGGATGCTAGCACAAGCGTTGTATTGTAGCCAAGATCCTCAAAGGAACCTAGAGTGGTGTCACTGATGTAACTGCCGCTGTTAAGCCATCCGCTCATTAGCATCAGGTTCATGTCTTGTCCGTCACTGACACGGGTGATCCCTGTTGCAAATCCTCCATCACCCTCGTTCCAGTGGCCATTTGCGGTTCCAGCTCCTCCTCCAAGTTCAACGGGAACAAAGGCAGCTGATTCTTGGCCGACAAATTCTTGCTGGTAGGCGGCCAATCCTGTAGCTCCGGTGTATTGGCCAGAGCCATCAACATAAAGTTCCTGAAATCCGGAAATGCCTGCGCCAGAGGAGCTCCATAGCGTTCCAATGCCAATGACGTGTGCCATTTCGTGCAAGATAACGGCTTCCCAGGTGCCGTCAGTCTCCAGTGCAGCGACATCAGCGGAATCAAAGCTCATGACACCTGCAGTTGCATATAAGTATGATCCTCCGAGGACCCAAGTGCCAGATGTCGGTCCTGCAGAACCGAGTGTGCCGCCAACACCATCAATGCCTGGATTGTTAGCACTGATAGTGAGAGTGGTTCCGGATGAGATGGGATCTTTGTAACTGGTGATGAGACTCTCCCACGTTGCTTCCGCGTTGGTAAAGGCGGCTTGCTGGCTGGTGGTGAAAGTGCTGGAACCAAAATCAATGACAATATCAAAAGTCGTCACTGCCTGTGAGGAATTGGCAAGACTGAGAATAAATAGAAGGGATTTGAGCGCATTTTTCATAATGCCAAAAAATATAAGACAGTATTTGTAGACTGTTCACTTTCAAAAGTCAAATATCCAGTTGCATTTCTACTATCGCAAAAAATTCCATAAGCATTGGTAATCAATTGATTATCTCAGCCAGTGCATTTTCAATTTCTCGGTGCTTTTCCTCCTCGTCGACTTTTGAGCCATCAGGCCATGTCACGTAGATGGTGTCCATCGCCGCTCCTTTTTCGGTGCAGATGCGGGCATGCACAGTAGCGAGGCCAAGGCGGTCAGTAGTGAGGAATAGATCATGAAGCAGGCCTATGCGATCGAGAGCTTGAATGCTGATAGCCGTGCAGCTGGAGCTGATCTCATTGGAAATGTGCACTCTGGTCGGAAAGGGTATTCCTCCTTCGTTTGAGTCAGTCCGCAATAGGTTGGTTTTTGCCTTCAGGTATTTTTGAGGTTCGTAATCAGCGAAAGCGTCGGGGTCTGAGTTGATAGCTCGGAAGGTTGCTAGAACTCTCTTGCGATCACGCTCTGAGGTAACTGGCTCTCGGTCTACGGTGCAGACTTGAAAGAGATCGCAGACGACACCATCGTCCCGAGTATAAACGTCGGCGCTGATAATGTTGATTTCATGGGCTGCAAGTGCGCAGCATACTTTTTCGAGAAATAAAGGTCGATTCCAGGCTGTCACTACAAGCTCGGTTAGTGATCGGTCGTCCCGGTCAATCCAGCTCATGTCACACTCAAAGGCACCTTTCTCAGCAGCCTTTTCACGTTTGAGAAAGGTGTGTACTGATTTGATGTGGATGGAAATGTTACGTGGCTCACGGAATCTGAAGTAGGGTGCAGGCATGCGCTTGAAGTGCTGCTCCATCTGCTCGTGGTAGGAGGCTGCTAGTATTTTTCGGCAGCGCTCAAGTAGCTTCTCTTTGTTCTCAATGAGGGTGGATTTGAAGGTTTCCTTGCCTTTCTCGAGCCAAAGGAGTGTTGCGTTGTAGAGCTGTAGCATGAGGGTCTCTTTCCATGGTGACCATGCTTCTTCATTTGTGCCATTCGAGTCTGCCCAGGTGAAAAGGAGTAGAGCATCGAGGTTACGCTTGTCTTTGATAATAGTGGCGAATTCTTCGATAACCGAAATATCGCTCAGGTCGCGGCTGGTGGCGAAGCGCCAGAACGTGAGGTGGTTGTCAACCAAGAACATGAGCATTGCTCGGCGTCCGCTGCGAATCTGAAGTCGACGACAGACTTTGTCTGCAAGCATGGTAGAGCCGTCTATATGTTCGCGGACGTTTTCTGCCCGACCTGAATCATGCAGTATCAAAGCGAGATAAAGCGCATAGGGATCGCGAATGTTATGGAGTAGTTGGCGGTAGAGTTTGCGACCAGGGTCTTGTTCATTGGGTTGGTCGGTGAGGCTGTCGAGCATATCGATGCAACGTAGGGTATGCTCATCAGCAGTGTAGCGATGAAAGAACTCGTGCTGAACGAGACAGTCCATGGCGCCAAATTCAGGTAGGTATTTATCCAATAC
>JBNABE010000060.1:0-10695 GCA_049631945.1 Akkermansiaceae bacterium | reverse complement strand
ATTGATGTTGTTTGCGCAGTGATAAGAGATCAGCGAGGCAGGTTACTCGTATGTAAGCGTCCAGAGGGCAAAGAGCTGTCAGGTTATTGGGAATTTCCAGGTGGAAAGGTAGAAGTCGGGGAAGATTTTACTGCGGCTATGCAACGTGAGATCACAGAGGAGCTAGCTTGTGAGGTTGAGGTGGGAATACCTTTGACCAAAGTAGAGCATCACTATCCCAACTATTCAATACGCTTGTTTCCGTTTATGTGCAAAGTTACAAGTGGTGTTCCTCAAGCTATAGAACACTCCGAGTTGCGATGGGTGGACCTTAGTCAATGTGCGGCATTGAAGTGGGCCCCTGCAGACATCGCTATCTGGAAAGCGCTATGCTCAGCTCAGTAGTATGTGCTGAATCTCTGACGACATGATAGGCTTTAGCGACCTTGTGCCAGCCTATCAGCGAGAAATTGAGGCAAGCCGGCTGCGATGATTTTTGACTGCGCCGTTTGGATATCGTACTCAACGCGACGAAAGTGAACGGTTTTACGATCTGTATCATAAATACAATAAGACGCACGCCAATCGCCGTCACGTGGCTGACCAACAGCACCCGTGTTTAGAAAATATTTTGTACCAGCTTCAATGACTACAGATTCAGCCGGAACCTCATGAACGCGATCGTCACTGACGAAAATACGTGGAACATGCGTATGACCATAAAAACAGACAGGGGTCACTTGGTATGCAAAGCTCGCCATTGCATCAAACTTGTTTGTCACATAATTCCATGATGTAGGCTGATCGAGTGTTGAGTGAACAACGGTGAAGTCTTGGATCTGACGAACCAATCTTAGGCGAGCGAGCCATGTTCGCTGTTCTGGGCTGAGTTGCTGACGTGTCCAGCGTATCGCTTCGGCAGCATTCGAGTTCATCATTTCTAGCGAGCTGTCATTACTACTATCTTGATCATGATTTCCTTTAACGACAGGGCACACCAGTGATTGGACACGTTCAACACAAGCCACTGGATCAGCATTGTAGCCGACGATGTCGCCGAGGCAGATATGACTATCACAACTTTGCGCCGCCGAATCTGCTAATACAGCATCTAAGGCTTCAAGATTGGCGTGAATGTCACTGAACAATGCAATTCTCATAGCTTATGAAAGTTCTTAATGATGGTCTTGGCTCGGGCAGTGTAAAAGAATAAAATTACGGAGTGTGCTGTTGGAACATAGTTTGATCGGTTTCAGATCGCGGTAATGTTTATAATTTAAAAAGTGACTTTGTTTCTAGCTCCCGAATTTTTAATACAACTCCATTCATGGGGTATCCAATACTTTCTTGGCCCACATAGTGTTTTAGCCATTTGAGTTGCGATTCGGCATCAGGGAAGAGCTTAGTGTCTGGTATACGCTCATTAACAGGAATATCTAATGCGTTTTGTAATGCAAAAAGACTACAAGACAATCTTGGAAGATGGTTGTCGGTTGATTCTTGAAAAATGCTACGTCCGTAACGGTATGCTTCCTCCTGCATACTATCCAAGCGCGTCATAGCATAATATTTGAACCTTTTCATTTGATTGCGTCTAAAATCAGGAAGGCTCTCGCAATTAAGCATGTTATCGAAGTGTTTCAGTGCACGCTCAATGTCCGGTAGTTTGTGATGATCAGTCCATATACGCGATAGTTCACGGTGTAATTTCCAATTGTCTGGGTTGTTTTTGACGCCCAGCTCAAGAAATGATGAGCCTTTTTCGATATAGCGTCTCTGCATTGATTTGCGTCTGAATGGACTCAGGTCTGTTTTTTCCCTATAATGACTGGATGCATTGGTATGCAAGTGCCATCCTCCCGTCTCCCAGTAGTAGCTTGTTTGCGGCTGAAGTGTTGTGGCAACCTCGTATGCCTCTTCGACCTTGATCCAATTCAGTTCTTCAAAATAGAGAAACGCTCTAAAGTTCCATATCGCAGCGACAAGAGACCGCAGGCCTCCGAGTGCAACTGCAGCACCAGTTTGACCTAGTTGAAGACTTGTGCCTTCTCGCATGGGTGGTTGAATCAGCTTGTGGCTAACCATATCGCGGCTGAGTCGGTGCTCGTATGGGTACTTGGCATAGCCAAAGCCCAACAAGACCATTAAAATGACAATGATTTGAACAGTTGTTCGCATTTAAAATTCTTTTTTTCTAAAGGTGAACCATGCCAAAACACTGTAGATGCCGGAGTAAAAAAGAGTTAACACCGCAAGACGTGTGAAAATTCCTTGCGGTACTTTTTTGCCCTCTATGGTTGAATCAATGATGTTGTATAATTGAAAGTCGGGGAAAATGAGCGCAATGCCTTGGGTCATAATTTGTAATTCTTTTGAAACACCCCCGCTTTGGCTGTGAAGCCAGTAATTGCGTGCATCTTCTGTAAAATGCCCCATAAAATAAATCACCACTGCGATAACGATAGTGAACAAGGTGGAGCTCGAGAATGTCGAGATGAGTAAGGCTAAAGATGCCATAACCATAGCTTTGAACAAAATGGCACCAATGCCAGCTTGTAGCGTCCATGTGACCCCTTGCTGAGCAACATCAGACAAACGAGATTCCAGATGCTCAGCTGTCCAGCCGTGGGCCTCAGCTTTGGCCATTTCAACCAGGAGCAGCTCTTCAGTCCTGAAGTGCAAAATGATAGAGAGTAACCCGTTCATCAATAGAAGAGAAACGGTCACTAGAATGAGAACACCAGCAAGTTTGCCCAGCAAGTAGTCTAATCTAGGCACTGGCTTACTCAAGATGGTATATAGGGTTCTATCCTCCAGATCTTTGGGAATGAGCAGTGCTGTTGCTGCAATAGCAAATAAAATTGAGAACATGGCCATCGCACCCATAGCGGTGCTCTTTAGTACGATCAGTTCCTGTTCTGCGCTGTCTTCGGTGGTTCTGCTCCACGGCATCTCAAAAAAGCTTGCCGCCAGCATGAGGACTGCGAAGACGCCTAAAAAGTAAAAGACCTTCATCCTCACCAAGTGGGTGAAGGTATGACTGGCGATTACGAGAATGCGAGCCGGTGAGAAGAAAGCATTCCTACGCACGGTCTCCTCCTTCCTGATCTTTGTTCATGGTTGTTACTTGTGATTTTTTGGCCTCGTCAAGGAATAGCCGTTCGAGTGTGGTTCGAGGTTTACCCATACTTACAAAATCGGCATTCTCAGAATCAGCGATGACAGCTTTGATGCGCGCCAGTGTCCGAGGGCCTGCATCTTTAATTAATATCTCGGTCTGATCTTCGATGGCAATCAGGTCTTCTAGAGCCCCCGCTTTGACTATTTTACCATTAAAGATGATACCCACGTGATCGCATACTTCTTGCACTTGCTCAAGGAGGTGTGAGCACAGAAAGACAGTCACTCCTTTATCTTTCAGCTGAACGATGAGATCTCTAATTTCTCGTGATCCGACTGGGTCCACGCCAGCGGTCGGTTCGTCCAGAATGATTAATCGCGGTTCGTGAATGAGTGCCTGTGCGAGCCCGATCCTCTGTAGCATGCCTTTGGAATAGCCACCGACTCTGCGCTTTCGGGCATCTGATAGAGAGACCATTTCCAGCATTTTGTCGACGTGCGTGTTGAGGGTTTTGCCTCGCATGCCGCATAGTTTAGCATAAAATCGTAGGGTTTCTTCCCCACTCAGGTGTTTGTAAAAATAGGGGTTTTCCGGCAAGAATCCAATCTCTTGTCTGGAATCCGTCTTGAGAGAATTTTTTCCGAAAACGTAACAACTTCCAGCTGTCGGTCTTAACAGTCCGAGGAGGGCTTTCATGGTTGTTGATTTGCCAGACCCATTTGGTCCGATGAGACCGTAGACTTCACCGGGCATGATGGTTAGTGACACGTCATCAACGGCTCGTATTTTAGTTTTGCGAAAAGGAGAGGGGAATTCCTTGACCAGGTGGTTGATTTGAACGGCGGGTGTATCTTCCATGATGATTACTCGTTGAATTTAGTCAGAACGGGAGCACGATCAAACAAAAACGCACCGGCAAAGCCGATGCGTTTGAAATAAACAAGATGATTTAGTAGCGATGTATTAAGCTTCAGATGAAAGTGATTCTTTGCGTGCTTTCTTGATGATGTCACGCACGGTGTCTGATGGCTGGGCGCCTTTGGAAATCCAGTCCTCTGCTTTGGCAATATCGAGAGTGAAGTTAGTACCGCTCTCCATAGGGTTGTAAGAGCCAATCTGCTCGATGTAGCGGCCATCACGGCGCTTGCGGCTGTCGACAGCAACGATCTTGTAGAAAGGACGATCTTTGGTGCCTTGGCGATTGAGTCTGAGAGTAAGCATAGTGGATTTGTTTAAAAATGGATCTGCCAGTGCTGGCAGGGGGCGGAAATTGTACGAATTGCAGGCATTTGCCAAGCGAAAAATGGTAAATTTAGGCTATTTTGCATTTTCATTCGAGTAATTGATGTTATCAGAACCCGCCGCGAGGGCAGTGAGGGTGTTTTATCGCTCATCATTTTATCATATTATTAGCCATGTTTATTGATCATATCAGAATTTATGCTGAAGCCGGCGACGGCGGCAATGGAGTGGTGCACTTTCGCCGTGAGAAATTTCGTCCCAAAGGTGGCCCGGATGGTGGTGATGGGGGTAACGGCGGCTCGGTAATCCTCAGGGTCGACCCTGCTGTGGATAATCTCAAGGCCTACTCCTATGACCCTAAATTAATAGCTAAGCGTGGTGAGCACGGTGCTGGTAATCGCAAGCACGGAAAAAGCTCTAAAGACAAGATCGGTAAAGTGCCTCCAGGCACCGTAGTTTACCGTAGTAATGCAACAACCGTGTCGGAGGCTGTCGAGTTGGAGCGCAGCGATGAGGGGATCGATTTGGAGCCTATTGTTGATCTTACAGAATATGGGGATGAATTTGTTCTCTGTGCCGGAGGGAAGGGAGGCAAAGGTAACTGGCATTACAAGACATCGACTAATCAGGCGCCAGAAGAACACACTTTAGGGACAGAAGCTGATCACGGTGTATTTTACCTTGAGCTCAGGCGTATTGCTGATGCGGGCATGGTTGGATTTCCCAATGCAGGCAAATCGACTCTTGTCAATCGGCTCTCACATGCCACGCCTAAAATCGGTAATTACCCCTTCACGACTCTCAATCCAATGGTGGGAGTTGTTGAGTTTCCGAAGTATCGTCGTTGTACGGTGGCTGATATTCCAGGCCTCATAGAGGGAGCTCATGACAACCGTGGCTTGGGGCATGAATTCTTGCGTCACATCACGCGGTGCAAGCTGCTGCTTTTTGTCATTGATATGGCAGGAAGTGAAATGCGAGATCCAATAGAAGACCTGCAGACACTTAGAACTGAGATCAAGCTTTACGATGAGGATTTATCGAAGTTTGAGTGGATCATCATTGCCAATAAAATGGATCTAGATGGAGCTGAAGAAAATTTGACTAATTTTAGAGCCCGATTCCCGAAGCAGACGATTATTCCCATTTCTGCTGATACTGGTGAAGGAATCGATACATTACGCGAAGAGCTTGATCAACGAGTAGGCTATAGACGAGATGGCCTGTAATGCTAGGGCTTAGCTGTCCACTTGGTTGAGTGGTTCCCCCTGATCTTGATGTTCCAAAAAGTCACGTGTAATCTGGTCGAGGCGCTCTAGTTGTTGTCGGGGAATTTTGTTGGTTTCGATCCAATCACCCGAGCGAAGAGCTATGATGAATGTGCCCTCGTCGTCATCTTTTGAAAGTCTTTTGATGACCCTCTCGATCTGCTTGTGATGATACTGGCTGATGTCGGTATCACCTATCAGTTTGGGAGTGAGGATATAAATTCGACGGTCAGTCAAAACGATGGACTTGGGGCCAGTCAGCTTAACGGCTGCGGTTACCTTCAGTAAAGGGATATGCTGAACGGCTATATAATAGATGCTTTCCTCTGGCTCGGAGAGAGAATCGACAAGGGCAAAGCTCTGGTCAACGATATGAGGTTCTTGTCCATCGTCCCTGAAATTACTGAGCTGCTGGTGCAATTCGAAAACACGAGACAGTTTTTCCCAGCCCGGTAATTCCGGATAATAAACGTAGTCAGACGCCTCAATCTGCCCCGCATTAAGGAGCTGTCCGATTTGAATCTGGCTGTATGGTCCAATGGGCTTTTCTTGCCCTTGTTTCAGGATGTGGAAGATTTGATGTTCTGGAAGTTCTTCGGATATCATGTCTCTGTTGACTTCGTTGATTTGTGTTCGTTTGGGCTTGGTGTGGGTTCTTAGCTATGCAAATCAACAATTGGCTTATTACTGCAAGATAACTATTTATATCACATATTAGCATTTGAACATTTTGCATTCGCTAGGTCAAGAGGTTAGGAGGTTAGGAGGTGTCGAGCTCGATCCTTAGTGAATAGAATCATTTCCATGCTCGCTGAGCTTGCTGAGCCATTTAGCTGTTGATTCCTGATTCATAGCGAGATATGGGATTATGAAATAATGAACGCTATCATCCACTACATTTTCTTGACCGCGTTTATAGTGCTGCCGTTGATACTAGTTCTTTTTAGGGTGAAATATAAAAGGTATGCACCCTGGTGGGCTATATTTCTGATTGATATATTCGTCGGCTGGTTCTTGTTCTTCTGCCATGTCATCTTTGAAGATAAAGACAAGATGGATAAGTTTCATGCTTATGAGGGCATGCCTCCAGCTGAGTTGATCTATGATGCACACGGTAAAGGGGAGGCGGTAGGTGCTCTTTTTTTCGGGGGGGTGATCTCGCTTATCTATTTTCTTACATTTCTGATGGCCTACGCTGCCATCAAGCGATTCAGTAAGAGCCTAAGTGACGAGAGCAGGCCGCATGACGATGCGGAGCAAGCTCCCAATTTGTCGTCCACCGATAACTAAGCGGTGATGAGTAAAGCCAGATAGGGAACCAGATTGAATGCAAAAAACAGCACTTTGAAAATCCCAAGATAAGAATAGGCGATGATGTTGAACGTTTCTCTCGAAATCGAGAACCATCGACTTTGAATCCGGTAAACAAAATCGGGAGCGAAGCAGAGAAAAAGCGAGCTGTAGATTAGAATGCCCGCATTAATAATGGTACACCACATAAAGAATGTGGTGAGGGTTTGGATGTTCATCATTCGTAGGGGGTTGGGGATGAGAATAGCCCGGTTGGGCTAGGAGTTAATCAGGGATGGAGTCATAAATTTGTTCCAGAGCCAAGACGGCATAGGTGGTTACCAGTATGGGATCACTTTCCCACCAGCGAGAATTCTTATTTACCCATGATCCATCAGGAGACTGAGTCGATAATAATGCATTGGAAAGCTCATTACGCCAGTCGACTTGGTCGCCGTCACTCTTTGTGAGTTTGTCAATGTTGGCAGCAGCCAGTCCTTTTGCCATCGCATGGTAATAGTAGAAGAGGCCTTGTTGGCCCAGAGAAGGATCTTCTTCGGTTGCAAGCCCAGGATTTTCCTTAACGGTGAAGTTTTCTGATAGCCAATCCCTGACCGCAACGACTCGAATGTCTGTTTCATCTAATTCGGCATAGATCATAGATAGGAGTGCCGCGTAAGACATGGAGCCGTAGCCACGCAGCACTTTTGTTCCGTCTGGCTTGGTGCGGTGGCCGGCTTTTGAGTTTCCAGGGAAATAGTTAAAAGATCCATCGTCACCCGTTTCAGGTAAATCATTGGTTTCTTTGAGATTTTGGGTGCGAGAGATGAACTGAATAGCTGCCTCCCAGTTAAGTTCGGGTTGTTTACCGGATGCATCGTCCTGAGCAATGTGGCGCGACAACTTGAGCGCCTCTATGGAGAGGTAGGTGTTTGAGAGGTCCGAGTGCTGGTACGAGCCTCCATAACCAATACCGCCATCGTATTTATTGTCTGCCTCCCCCTTGTTGTCCCAATCAGTTTGTTGATTGATGAGGAATCTACGCGCTTTCAAGATGCTTGGATGATAATTAGGATCATTTGCAGCGACGAGGGCGACAATGGATGTAGCCGTGTTGTATGTACCTAGTCCTTTGCCGTATATTCCACCATCGTCTTTTTGCTGTTGTGTTAGCCAAGCATATGCTTTGTCGAGATAATCGGCTTGCTCATAGGATGGCGATCTCATTGCAGCCGTGAGGGCTAATGCGGTATAGGCTGGATATTTTGATTCTCCCCAGAAGCCTTCGTCCTTTTGTTGTGATTGCAGGTAGGCATTACCTCGCTCGATTGCACGCGTTATTTCGAGTTTGATAGAGAGGTAGGGCTCTTGCTTACTCTGAGCAGAAACAGGGAGAGTAGCAAAAAAGCTCAGGTAAATGAAGGGGAGGATATTTTTCATCATTTCATTATTCAATATGTATCATGGCACAGGAGCCCATGGTTTCAAGATAACTTTAACTGAAGTTCCTTGCTCAGGAGTGTTTTTGGAGGGTGCCCACAAGCTGTCATCGCTGCGGTCGTCACCTGAATAATTGGCAATCGCCCCACTGTTGGGATAAATGGCGATAATGCTACCTGTTAGTTTGGCGTTGAATGCCTTCTTGTGTATGAACGAACCATTGTAAATCCATGGCACAGGAATCATGTTTTGCTCAGTGGCTTGGTTATAAATCCAATTTGTTATTGGTATGGTTTTCTCCTTATTTTCATCTGCCGAGGTAATTAGTATCTCAAAGCGAGCAGCTTTTTTGATATCGTCTGCCACGATCGGATATTTTTCAGTGAAAAATCCTTTTTCATCGCGAATGCGAAACAATTCCTGAGACTCTTTGTAATTGAGCAATTTTAGCGCGATATTGATGTGGGTTGGATCAGCCGCGGTGGTAAGTAGTGACTCGTGAATTTTTTCACCGTTAGAGTGTACTAGTAAGTATTCGATGACGGCTCCGGGGTCGGTGATGTTTGTTTGAGCTGGTATGTAGATTTCCCGTGTCTCTTTATTGAATGTGATGATGCCTATCTGATAGATATGAGGTGCAATTTTCTTAACGAGGGGCGTGTGAGCTACTGATTTATCTTTGCTTTTTGTTGTGTCTGCTTGTGATACGTTGCAGCAGTATATTAATTGAAGTAACAACAAACATCTGACTGAGCGTGTGAGCATGATTCAATTTGATTTTTTCTGCTTGTTTGAGGTCGTTTGTTTCAAGAGACAATTTGAGTGATAAGGAACAATAACGAGCATCTAATCGACAGGTAGACTAAATACTTATTCTTGATCAGCAAGCCAGCGCTCGACTTCGATGGCCGCAGCACAACCTTGGCCAGCAGCGGTGATCGCTTGGCGGTATTCAGTATCAGAGATATCACCCGCTGCGTATATGCCCTCAACGCTAGTGAGTGTGCCATGTTTCTGCAAGATGTAGCCCTGATCGTCGGTTTCGACTAGGCCATTAAGGAAGCTGCTATTTGGTGTGTGGCCGATAGCCATGAATACGCCTTCAACCTCCAGCTCTGAAGTTGATCCGTCCTGTGTATTTTCGAGTAAAACACCTTGGATATCTCCTTTGTCGTTAGTAATATATTCTTTGATGCTGGAGTTCCAGATAGGCTCAATTTTTTCGTGGTCGAGTGCACGCTGAGCCATAATTTTTGAGGCTCGAAGCTCGTCGCGACGGTGTATCAGGTAGACCTTACTGGCGAATTTCGTGAGAAAAGTAGCTTCTTCACAAGCGGAGTCACCACCTCCAATTACGCAAACGGGAACATCTCGATAAAAGGCTCCGTCGCAAGTTGCACACGCTGTAAGCCCATGGCCTCCTTTAGTGAGTTCTTCTTCGCCGGGTAAACCCAAGTAACGTGCTGAAGCGCCAGAGCAGATGATGACAGCTTTGGTTTGAATGTCCTTGTCACCAACTTTGAGCGTGAATGTGCCATCAGGGTTTTTATCGACGGACTCGACGAGGCCGAATTCAACTCTTGTGCCAAATCGCTCGGCCTGCTGCTGCATGTTTACCATTAACTCAGGACCGGTAATACCCTGTGGAAAACCGGGGAAGTTTTCGACATCTGTCGTTGTCGTCAGTTGGCCTCCAGGCTGGGTGCCAGTGAGTATGAGAGGGTTGAGGTCTGCTCGCGAGGCATAAATTGCTGCGGTGTAACCAGCCGGGCCTGTTCCTATGATAATAACGTTTTCCATGTTGAGTTTGCTTTTAAGTGCGCGGGATTATGGCCCTATTGGTTAACTGGGCAAGTTGTTTTAGTGTTCTATCGCTCATTTATTGGTGGAGAGGACTGCGGGCTTCTATCCTTGCTTTTTTGCTTCAAAAATGGCAACACCCCCTCGCGGCCGAGGGCTGCAACTATGAAAATCATCATTGTAGGAGCTGGAGAAATTGGTCGTCATCTGGCGATATCCCTGTCTCGTGAGGCTCACAGTATTGTTGTGGTGGAGTTTGATCCCATTGTCGCTGCTGAGCTGGAATCGCAGATAGATGGCCGAGTTATCACTGGTAGTGGTGCAAGTGCTAATACTCTGCTCGAAGCCGGAGTCGCTGAGTGCGAGCTGTTCCTGGCGGTTACAAGTGAGAGCACTATTAATCTGATGTCGGCATCGATGGCTAAGAAATTAAATGCTGAGAAAGTCATTGCGCGAGTTAGTCCAGCACAACAGCGTGAAGAGTGGTTGTTTGATTATCGGGGACATTTCGGAATTGATCATGTGTTTAGCTCC
This sequence comes from Akkermansiaceae bacterium, assembly GCA_049631945.1. Classification (GTDB taxonomy): domain Bacteria; phylum Verrucomicrobiota; class Verrucomicrobiia; order Verrucomicrobiales; family Akkermansiaceae; genus Oceaniferula. The sequence continues at coordinate 21 of JBNABE010000060.1, read as the reverse complement.
GAGCGCCTCAGTGCGATTGAG
>JBNABE010000059.1:0-10872 GCA_049631945.1 Akkermansiaceae bacterium | reverse complement strand
TTCGTGTTCCCATTGACTATGGTTTTGCTGAAGCATCTACGGTATATGGAATTATTGGTATCAAGTGCTGGATTAACAAGAAGGAAGAGAAACAGGCACAAGCCTCTGGAGGCGGTGCTCGCCCACGTGGTGGCCAGCGCCGAGAGCGCAATGACCGTAGCAAAGCCCAGTAAGCTTTAAGATTAGAGTAACATTCATACAAAACATTTAAATAGGAGGATAAGATCATGCCATTAATGCCTAAAAGAGTAAAATTCCGCAAGACTCAGCGCGGAAACCGCGGCGGTAACGCCCAGCGCGGAAATACCGTGAGCTTCGGAGATTTCGGCCTGCAATGCTTGGGTCGTGGATGGATGACCAACCGTCAAATTGAAGCTTGTCGTGTGGCCATCAATCGTAACCTGAAGCGTAAGGGGAAAGTTTGGATTCGTGTGTTTCCTCATAAGTCTATTACAGGTCGTCCACCAGAAACTCGTATGGGTAAAGGTAAGGGTGCTGTAGAAGCTTGGGTTGCTGTTATTCGCCCAGGAACAATGCTCTTTGAAGTCGCTGGAGTTTCTGAGACTGCTGCCAAAGAAGCTCTTCGTCTGGCATCCTACAAGTTAGGTGTCCCAACACGTTTTGTTGTCCGTGGAAAGCACGGCTAGCGCACCAAACTCCAGATAAATCACAATTAATTTCAAGCCATGGCCCAGACCAATATAACAGAAATCCGCGAGCTCACTACAGAAGAGCTCATCAGCCGTCTGCGTGACCTTAAGCAAGAGTCACTCAACCTTCGCTTGCAACAAGCAACGGGACAGCTGGAAAATACAGCACGCCGTAAGCTCGTTCGTCGCGAAATTGCACGTGTGCAAACTACACTCTCCGAGCGCCGCCTCCAGAGTTAACAATCGAATCATTTAATACTATCAATCATGAGCGAATCTGAAACCAAAACACAAGGTCTTCGCAAGACCCGCGTCGGGATTGTTATCTCGACATCCATGGATAAGACCATCGTTGTCGAATACACCAACCGCGTGCCGCACCCGCGCTTCAAAAAGATCATCAAGCGATCTAAGAAGTTCTACGCCCACGATGAAAATGGTGAGGCAGCAGTAGGTGACAAAGTAAGCATCATTGAGACCAAACCAATCTCAAAAAAGAAATGCTGGAAGCTACAAGAAGTTCTTACTCACTAATTTTTCCGTATGTTACCCAAGGGTGACATCGACTACCATTTATTATTAAATACCAACAAATCATTTTACTGCCATGATCCAAATGGAATCCAAAGTTCAAATCGCCGATAACACCGGTGCACGTGTTGCCAAGATGATAGGCGTCATTGGCAAGCGCACCAAGGTGGCACGCGTTGGCGATGTTATCACAGCTCACGTCAGGGAAGCTATCCCAACTGCGAGCATCAAAAAAGGTGAGGTTGTCAAAGCCGTTGTTGTACGTTCCGCTTATCCAGTACGTCGTGCCGATGGTTCGGTATTACGTTTTGACAGCAACGCAATCGTCATCATTGACAAAGACGGCAACCCTAAAGGAACCCGTATTTTTGGCCCTGTTGCTCGTGAATTACGCGATAAGCGTTATATGAAAATTGTATCTCTGGCTCCAGAGGTTCTCTAGTTAAACAACAAACTCTATTTAAAATGCGTATCAAAACACACGTTAAAAAAGGTGATGAGGTCGAAGTCATCGCAGGTAACCACAAAGGTAAGCGTGGCACAGTGCTCGAAGTAAACGCTGGTAAAGGCCAGGTAGTTGTCGAAGGCGCTCGCGTCATGAAAAAGGCCATTCGCAAGTCTGAGCAAAATCCAGATGGCGGCATTATCGAACAAGATGGGCCCATTGCTATCTCGAACGTTAAAAAAGTATCCTAACTTAAATTTTCGATAGTCAAACTGAATATCAAAACAATACCCCCAGCGCTTAAGCGACAAAACAACAAGCTGACCCGCAAATTATGAAACCTACATTACAAACCTATTATCAAGACAAGGTTGTCTCTGCCCTAAAAGAGGAGCAAGGCTATACCAATCCGCATCAAGTTCCAGAACTTGAAAAAATCGTTGTAACAACTCACGTTGGATCTGCTTCAGATCGCAAGCAGGCTGTTGAGGACGCGATTGAAGACATTTGCAAGATTACGGGCCAAAAGCCAAGTATCTCATACGCTCGCAAGAGTGTGGCTAATTTCAAGGTTCGTGAGGGCGAAGCAGTTGGCGCTCGTGTCACACTTCGAGGCAACCACATGTGGGAGTTTTTAGATCGTTTTATCAATATCACAGCCCCCAACATCCGAGACTTCCGAGGGATTACCCCAAAAAGCTTTGATGGCCGTGGAAACTACGCTCTTGGCATCAATGATCAGTCTATTTTCCCTGAGATTGAGCTCGACAAAATCAAGCGTCAGCTTGGATTTGATCTCATTTTCGTAACTACGGCGAATACAGATGATGAGGGCCGCGCGCTACTCAAGGCACTCGGCATGCCTTTCCGTGAACCTAAGAAAGCCGACGACGCTGCCTAAAAACCAAGTAGCAACCTAAGATTAATCATTCAAAGAATTACAAGCACTATGGCCGTTTTAAGTGACCCAATTTCCGACTTTCTCACCCGCCTCAAAAACGCATCACGCGCTGGCAATGAGACATTCAATGCCCCACACTCCAAGATCAAGGAGGCAATCGCAAAAATCCTCCAAGACGAGGGCTACATTTGGAACTACGAGGTTGATACCTCCGCTAAGTTTCCTGAGCTCAAGGTGAAAGTTAAATATGCTGATAATGGAAACCCCATTCTCACAGATATCAAGCGTGTATCCAAACCTGGAATACGCCGTTACGTTGGTGCAGGAGAAATCCCGCGTGTTCTCAATGGATTGGGTATATCCATCGTGTCTACCTCAAAAGGTGTAAAGACAGGTGCCAATGCCCGCAGGGAAAAGCTAGGAGGCGAAGTCCTCGCGTTTGTCTGGTAGATCATTATTTATAAACATACAACTTAGGAACAAAATACTATGTCACGTATTGGATTAAAAGATATTGCTCTGCCAGAGAAGGTTAGCATCAAATCTGACGACAATGGTCACGTCACTGTTGAGGGGCCAAAAGGCAAGCTCGAGTGGACGATGCCAGCAGGCATCACTCTAGACGAGGTTGACGGCACAGTCACCGTAAAACGTGCAACTGAGCATCGCCGTCACAAAGCCCTTCATGGAACATCCCGTAGCCTGATCAGTAACATGATTGAAGGTGTCAGCAACGGATTCGTCAAGGAGCTTGAAATTCAAGGTGTTGGATTTAGGGCCGCAGTGAAGGGCCAGAATCTTGACCTTAGCTTAGGCAAAAGTCATCCGATTTTGCACCCAATCCCTGAGGGGATCAAGGTCACTGTTGATCAGAACACTAACATCAAGGTGGAAGGTATCGACAAGCAAACCGTCGGTCAATTTGCAGCTGAAGTTCGTCGTTATTATCCGCCAGAGCCTTTCAAAGGCAAAGGTGTGCGTTACGTAGGCGAGCGAGTTCGCCGTAAAGCAGGTAAGAGCGTTCAGTAATCATTAATTAATTACACCATCACTTAAGTAAAAACTTTATTTTAGAACAATGAGCACTCTCAACCGTAAAAAAGTCCGCCAGCGAATCCACCGACGCATTCGTAAGAAGGTATCTGGTGACGCTACATGCCCACGTTTGGCTGTAAGCTATTCTAACCAGCATATTTATGCCCAAGTCATTGATGATGTCGCTGGTGTTACACTATGTGCTGCGTCCAGTCTCGACAAAGGACTTGAAAATGCAGCATCCAATCAAGCTACCGCACAAAAAGTGGGTGAGCTTGTCGCCAAACGCGCCCAAGAAGCCAACATTTCAACAGTAGTATTTGACCGTGGTGGTCATCTCTACCATGGAAAAATCAAAGCACTTGCCGATGCCGCTCGTGAGGCAGGACTACAATTCTAAACCATATCAAAATCATGGCTGATAATCAAAACGAAAATAGCACACCCGCTGAAGCAACAGATGCTCCAGCCCCTGAAGCCAAAGCAGAAAATGCACCGGCACCTGAAGCAACAGATGCTGCACCTGTAGCTGAAGCAACTGCTGCGAGCACAGAAAAAGCTGCTGAACAACCATCTAGTGACGCTGGTAATAACCGTCGTGGTGGTCCCGGTGGTGGCCGCGGTCGTGGGCGCCCTCAAAGGCAAGCACCTCCGAAACCTATGACTGATGATGGTAAAGAACTTACTGAGAAAGTTGTTTTCATCAATCGGTGTGCGACTGCAACGAAAGGTGGTCGTCGCTTCAGTTTCTCTGCCCTGATGGTATCAGGTGACAAGGAAGGTCGCGTTGGAGTTGGCTTTGGTAAAGCTCAAGAAGTATCAGAATGTATCCGCAAGGGTAGCGATGACGCCAAACGTTCACTCGTGCGCATGAAGATTGTTGATGGAACCATTCCTCACGAAGTTCAAGCTGAGCATGGTGGCGGAGTCGTGCTACTCAAGCCAGCATGTCCCGGAACCGGTATTATTGCTGGTGGTGGAGTTCGTGCTGTGTGTGAAGCTGTAGGTATCACTGACGTTCTTGGTAAGTCTTTAGGCTCCAACAATCACTCAAATGTGGTAAAAGCTACGATGAAGGCTCTGTCCCAGCTACGCACACGTGAGGAAGTGCTCGCAAGCCGTGGCAAGAAGGTCAAAGAGTCGCTCTAGAAGCTTCTAATATTAACTTTAAAAACAAACATATAAGGACATGAATATGCACAATCTCAAACCACGACCGGGCGCTAAGCACCGTGTAAAGCGTCTAGGCTGTGGCGAAAGCTCTGGTCTGGGTAAAACCTCAGGTCGTGGCCACAAGGGTCAGAAGTCTCGCTCCGGCGGTGGCGTTCGCCCAGGTTTCGAAGGTGGGCAGATGCCACTACACCGCCGTCTGCCTAAGCGAGGGTTCAACAACACTCGCTTCCAAGATAAAATCGCTGTTGTCAATGTTTCTTCACTAGGTGAGAGATTTGAGGACGGTGACACTGTTAACATGGAGACTCTCAAGGCTGCACGTCTTGTTAAGGGAACCTATGACAGCGTCAAGGTTCTTGGTAATGGAGATCTGGCCAAAAAGCTCACTGTTGAAGGCTGTAAAGTCAGCGCAACAGCTAAAGAGAAAATTGAAAAAGCTGGTGGTTCCATTGCTGAAACAAAGAAGGCAGCCGAATAAGCACGCTCTTCATTCCGTAATAATGGATTAATGAGGAGGAGGTGCTTATGCACTTCCTCTTTGTGCATACAATTTTTGTGCTATTTGCACAGCATCTGCTCTTGCAGAAAATAACAATTGATAACTAATAAACTGATTACAGTAAACTCATGATTTCAGCATTCACGAGCACATGGAAAGTCCCTGAACTTCGGGAACGTATTCTTTTTACACTAGCTATAGTGGTCATCGTCCGCTTGGGCGTTCACGTTACTCTTCCTGGAGTTGATGCCAGTGTTATTGCCGAATACTTGGCCGATAAACAAAAAAGCGGAGGGGATAGTGGTCCTGGAGCTGCAGTGGGTGCAATGCTTGGTTTTTTCTCGGGTGGAGGCCTGCAGAAGATGGGCGTGTTTGCCCTAGGTATTATGCCTTACATTTCAGCGTCCATCATGATGCAGCTTATGACGGCTGTGGTGCCTAAGTTATCCAAGCTCGCTCGTGAAGATGGGGGTCGCGAGAAAATCAACCAGTATACCCGCGTTATCACAATCATCATTGCCTTGGTTCAGGGTTATTTGTTAGCTATAAGCTTAAAAAACCCAGGTAACATTCCTGGGCTACAGGGTATTTCTCGATTTGGTGAAGTTGTTCCCGATCATGGCTTCGTATTCATAGCGATGACCGTATTGACGATCGTCACCGGCACTTTATTGTTAATGTGGCTTGGCGATCAGATTACTGAGCGTGGATTAGGTAACGGTATATCACTAATTATCACCGTGAATATTATCTCAGCACTTCCGGGTGCCTTGGTAATCACATGGCAGACACTCGTTTCGGGTGCAGATGCTGGAGTCGGAGCAGCCGCATTCCTCGTATTTTTGGTAGCATTTCTCGTTTTCGTGATTGCTGCAGTTATTGCCATTACGCAGGCTCAGCGTCGCATCGCCGTTCAGTATGCGAAGCGTGTCATGGGTCGCAAACAACTAGGTGGGCAAACTCAGTATCTTCCTCTCAAGGTAAATTACGCTGGGGTGATGCCAATTATTTTTGCTACGGCCATTTTGTCATTACCTGCATTCGTCCTATCATCGGCATTCCCTACAGCACAATGGTCACAGAACATTCAGAATGCCCTGGCGGGTGGTGGTCTTACTTATTACCTAGTTGCTGGAGTAATGATCTTTTTCTTCTCTTATTTCTGGGTAGCAACGATGTTCCAACCCAGTGAGATTTCAGAGAACTTAAAGCGCAGCGGTGGATATATTCCAGGAGTTCGCCCGGGTAAGCCAACCGCAGAGTTCTTGGATTTTACAATGACTAGGCTTACCTTTGCGGGTGCTATTTTTCTTACCATTATTTTCATTTTGCCATGGATCGTGTCGCAAATGCCACGTGGGATTATTGGTAAAGAGCTGCCATTCTTGGTCACATCCTTCTTCGGTGGGACTAGTCTGCTCATTCTTGTAGGTGTATTGTTGGATATGATGCGCCAAGTTGAGACTCACTTGCTTCAGCGCCATTACGATGGTTTCCTTCGAAAAGGTAAAATTAAGGGACGTTATGATCGTCTTAGAAACACTGGCGAGCGAGCATCAGGTGGCACGATCATCTACTTATGGGTATTCATTGCCGTACTCATCGTAGCAGCTGTCTCGTATTGGATTTACCAAGGCGGATAAGTTTATTAGTGTGCATTTTAAAGCCCGGGGTAGCTTTGTGCACTCCGGGTTTTTTGCATTATAATGAAGGCTACTTAGCAGATTTGATGTCTCAATTTATACTTCCACGATCCAATGAATAAGTCAGAGAATGACCAGTTATTTGATGAAATCCTAGCTGCTCGTGAACGAGTCTATGCTCTCGGTGATGCGACTCCATTGCAGCCTTTAGAAGTTTCTGGCTCAAGCTGCGAAGTATGGGTCAAGCGTGAAGACCTTGGACCTATTAAAGCGTATAAGTGGCGTGGAGCTTATAACGCAATGGCAGCACTTACTGAAGCTCAACGAGACAAAGGAATTGTGACTGCATCAGCGGGTAATCATGCCCAAGGTGTCGCTCTTGCAGCAAATGAGCTCAATTGTAGGGCCATTATATACATGCCGCGAGCCACTCCTGAGGTGAAGCGCAGTGAAGTGCAGCGCATAGGAGCCCATATGGTAGAAATCAGGCTCGTTGGCGACAGTTACGACGAGGCAGCCGAGGCAGCCGCTTTGTATTGTGAACAACGCGGGGGAGTATATGTTCATCCCTATGACGATTTGATGGTGATGGGTGGGCAGGGCACCTTGGCGGATGAAGTTGTCATGAGTGGTTGCGGCCCATTTGATCGAGTTTATGTGGCTATTGGAGGAGGAGGCTTAGCTGCAGCATTGAGCTGCTGGTTGAAGAAATATTGGCCCAAGGTTAAAATTTATGGAGTCGAGGGGATCGATCAAGCATCAATGAGCGAGGCGCTGGAGGCAGGCGAACCAGTCCGTCTCGACTATGTTGACGTGTTTTGTGACGGCACAGCGGTGCGAAAAGTAGGGGTGAACACATATAAATACTGCTCGAAGCTACTCGACGGCATGCTCAAGGTTAGTAATGATGATGTATGCCATGCGATACGATCTCTTTGGGAAAGTGCTCGTATTATCCCAGAACCAAGCGGTGCAATGTCTTTGGCTGGATTTCAGAAACACAGTGCCGAGGGGTCGGTCGAGACAGGAGCAAAGGTTCTATGCATTGTCAGCGGGGCCAATATGGATTTCGCTCAACTGGGCGCCATTGCTCATCGTGCAGGTATAGGATCCAAACATCGTAGGTTTTTGAGAGTGCCGATCCCTCAAGGAAGAGGCACCTTGGTTAGTTTTCTTAGTCAACTTCCCAGAGAGATTAGTATTATTGATTTGCAGTATGGAATGATTGATTCCGATGTACAGTATCCTGTTTTAGGTTTGATTGGATCAGATCAAGATTATTGCGACTTGGACGAAGTTTTGGATCAGCGCGGCGTTTCTGCAAATGATGTCTCAACAGATGAAGATGTTGACTATCGTATTATTAATTATGCGGCAGAGCGTTTTTCTTTCCCTCTCTTTGTCAATATTGAGTTTCCTGAGCGAGCGGGTTCGTTGTTGCAGTTCATGGAGGAAGTTAAAGATTTAGCGAGTCTTTGCTATTTTAATTATGCTTATTCAGGAGAGCGTGTTGGTCGTGCTCTCGTTGGTATGGAGTTTGATACGGAAAAAGCACGCCATATTTGCCTCGAACAAATTATGTCCATGCCTGCCAGCGATGGTGGCTGTATTCGTGCTGTACGTGAGGTTAGTGATGAGACATTCCTGCGACTGACTGGAAGAATTCGTAATTCGCCCACAAGCTGAATGATTATTCCCTTCATTTAGGGCTTGCTTGCGGACACACGAGACGTTAATCCCCCTACACATCAATCACTTCCTATGGGTAAGCAACACAATAAAATCATCAAGCGTAGCCGCCGTAAGCAATACTTGAAGCGTAAGAAAGAGCAGGTGAAAGCCACCATCGCACAAAAGAAATCTACGCCAGCGAAGAAAACTGTCAAAAAAGCTGCGAAGAAAGTCGCCAAGAAGGCTGCAGTTAAGAAGGTAGCTAAAAAAGCGGCAAAGAAAACAACCGCAAAGAAGGCGGCAAAGAAAACAACCGCAAAGAAGGCCGCTAAAAAAGCTGCACCTAAAAAAGACGATAACTAATTTCTAAGGTTCATCTTTTTTAACAGAGAATCGAAAAAATTTAAGCTGGCTGCGTAAACGTAGCCAGCTTTTTTGTTTGTGCTTTTAGGTGCGAGGTCTAATCGAGCTCAACTATTATATGCGAAATTATCTACCTGATCTACTCCAGCCACTAACTTCATCTTTAACGAATTCCACCGAGGCGCCATGACGGGGCACATAATGAACTGTTGGTTGAAAGCTGATGCCGCCGTAGTGGCTTCGACATCCACGGCCTCTGTAGCCGTAGCCATAATATGGGGCTATATCATAGCTGTATACCGGCACCATCGTATTGTAATGCCAACGTTCAAACGTCTCACCATGTTGAATGCCTGAAGTCTTATGATCAGGGTTACCCATTGCGAGAAATACTGCGGGTTTACTCATGCCTTGTGTAATTTTTCCCGCGCGCACCAGTTTTTGTTCATTATCGCTGAGTTTTTGAAACAGCTGTGGATTACGCTCGATACGCTTTTCAGGAGTGCTGCCACAGCCTGAGATTAAGACAAAAAGAGGGAGAAGTAGGTAAATATAAAAACGTATCATAGATAAATTTAGAGAAAAACCGAGCGGTTTGTAAATGCGCATTCTGTCAAAAAATCAAAAAAGATGAAGAAACATGCTTGCCAAATTGCGGTAATAACAGACAAAGTCGGTCAGGCCACATTGGCTTGATTGCGATACTACTATATTCCATGTCAGAAGAAATTATTCCAGCCGACGAACTAGATGAAACCCTTAAGCGCTGTCCTGAATGGGAAGCAGAGGGCGATGCAATTACCCGTACCATCGAATTTGAAGAATATATGGAGGGTATAGATTTTGTGAATGATCTAGCAGAGATAGTCAATGAAGCTCAACACTTTCCAGAGATCGATATCCGTGACTTGACGGTAACTATTCGCCTCAAAACTGAGGACATCGGGGGGGTTACAGAGATTGATGTAGAGTTAGCCTCTCGAATTGATAATCTGGTAGATTAACTTTATCCGAGGCTAGCATCCAAATTTGTTTAACCGGCAGTCTCTATGTGAGATTGCCGGTTTTTATTTGATGAGATAATCTCATGCAGAGAATGAAAAAATTAGCGTGGCAGTAAGATCTGATCGTTTTGCATCCCCGTTATTTTCTTAAGGCGAGAAACGAATCTCCACATGATAATCATTAAAATAATAAGCATGGGAAGGCCAATGACCGCAAAACCCCAGCCAGTTAGCTGAGCAACACCATCGTTGAAATCTTCTTGTGAGCCGGTATTGTCAGTGAGAAAATGAAGCGCTAAAAAGTAATTCATCAGCATACTCAGAAAAAAGGAGCCAGCAAGAAGCGCTGTGCCTGAAAAAATAAGCTTTTTGTAAGCAGATTCCGCAGATTGTTCAGTAATGCATTTTTCTATTGATGGAATATCGAAAAAATCAGGATTGTAGAGGAATACTCTGATGAGCGGGGTCTTCGTCCAATGTGATACAAAAATAGTGAGCCCAAATACAAAGGGTATGGCGGCCTCCTTTAAAGCAAACCATTGTGGTGCAGCGGCATCTACCGTACCATTGTCTTTGTAGGCCATAATAGCAATGCCTCCGGTTAGAAGAATGCTGACAATACCCAGTATTGAAAAGAAGTTTGGCTTCCTCGTTTTAATGAGGTGATGGACCCCATAGATGAGCGGCAGAGACACAGCAACAAGCATTCCTGCCACCGGTCCAATGTGCCACATCTTGTCCCCGTTTTTGCCTAGGAAGCTCAGCGCAACAATGGGAATGAGAACATTCCACATAATATTTGAGAGTGGGTGATCTTGTTGCTTATTCGTCATACTGATAGATGCTTAGATGAGATAATTTGGGCCCGATGCTGATTCGGGTTTGATCAACCGATGTTGAATCATATAAAACAACGGCCATATCCTGCTTGGGCAAGTATGGCCGTTGTATGAAAAC
>JBNABE010000058.1:0-11375 GCA_049631945.1 Akkermansiaceae bacterium | reverse complement strand
TCTGAAGAGGAAGATGAGCCACAACTGGATTCCTTGCCAAGGCTGGTGTTTCGTCACCATCACAGGAATTTTGGTCGGCTGCGCGAGCTGATCAATGCAGTGAACGGGCTGTGATTTCTTACTGCTACCTTGGCTTCACTCTGTGAGTCTAATCGATGAGTTCAGGCCAGTTCTCTGTATGGAAAAACTCGCCCTCGGCTTTATCCAGGCGCTCATATGTATGGGCACCGAAAAAGTCTCGCTGAGCTTGAAGCAGGTTGGCCGGAAGGCGCTCGCTTCGATAGCTGTCGTAGTATGAGAGTGATCCACCAAAGCTGGGCACAGGGATGCCATTGAGTGCAGCCAGAGATACTACTTCGCGCCAGTTTTGTTGCGCGTTGGTGAGTATTTCTGTGAAGAATGGGGCAAGCATGAGGTTGGTAGGTGCGTCACTACCTTTGTAAGCTTCTGTGATGCGGTTGAGGAAGCGTGCACGTATAATGCATCCACCGCGCCAAATCTTTGCGATTTCGCCGAGATTGAGATCCCAGCCTTTTTCGACGCCTACTTTTGAAATCAGATCGAGCCCTTGAGCATAAGAGACGATTTTTGACGCATAAAGAGCATCACGCACCTTGGTAATGAGCTCTTTTTTGTCGAGTGATCCCATGTTGAAATCGTTATTAGATGGGCCTGTCAAAATTTTCGATGCCGCTAACCTTTGATCACGAATAGCAGACAAGATGCGTGCTTCAACAGATGCGCCAATGCATGATAGAGGTACGGCATGATCGACCGCTTCCATCATCGTCCATCGGCCGGTGCCCTTTTGTCCGGCCTTGTCGACGATAAGGTCGACGATGTGCTGACCTGTTTCGGGGTCAATTTGTTTGAAAATATTGGCGGTGATTTCGATGAGGAAACTCTCGAGATCACCTGCATTCCAATCGGCAAAAATATCAGCGAGTTCATCATTTGAGAAGCCAGCGGCTTTGAAGATGTCGTATGCCTCACAGATCAGCTGCATGTCGCCATATTCAATGCCGTTATGCACCATTTTGACAAAGTGCCCTGCACCACCCTCACCGATGTGAACTACGCATGGTTCACCGTCTACTTTGGCCGAAATGGACTCAAAAATAGGTTGCATGACTTGCCATGTACTTTGTGGTCCGCCCGGCATGATTGAGGGGCCTTTGAGAGCTCCTTCTTCGCCTCCTGATACTCCTGCACCAATAAAACGCAAACCATGCTCTGCGCACCATTTGTCACGGCGTTCTGAATCTGTGTAGAGCGAGTTACCGCCATCAATAATGATGTCGTCTTCATCTAATAATGGAATAAGGGACTCAATCACCGCGTCGACTGGTCCACCAGCTTTGACCATGATTTGAATTTTGCGAGGGCTGGCTAGTGAGTCGACAAATGATTCGAGAGATTCACAGCCGACTAATTTTTTGCCCGGATTTTGATCGATGAAATCGGTCATAGTTGCTGTGGTACGGTTATACACCGAAACTTGGAAGCCGCGGCTTTCCACGTTGAGTACGAGGTTTTGCCCCATTACTGCGAGGCCAATAAGTCCAAAATCTGATTTTTCCATATTTTTAGAGATGTTTTAGGGGCGGGGATTATTCATGAGTCTTACTAGGAAGCAACAGCAAGTTGAATAAATCTATCTACTTCTGCTGCTGTGGCGGTGAATTGCAAGTATTAGCTCTGCTGTTTTTCTCTCAGCGAAGGGTTGCCCTCTACCGAGACTCTGAGCATACTATCGATAGGGCTTAGAGAATAGAATACACCTGGCCTTTAAAATTTATGAATTTGCCTAATACGATTACTCTCTTCCGTCTTGTTCTGACGGCCATATTTTGTGCTGCAGCCTCAGCTGAAGGTGTGGTTGGCTATGCCATTGCATTAGCTGCTTTTATTTTAGGGGCTGTCTCTGATTGGTTGGATGGCTACTTGGCGCGGAGGCTGGGTTTGGTTACGGCATTGGGTAAGCTACTTGATCCGTTGGCTGATAAAATTTTAGTTTGTTCGGGTTTTGTTTATTTGTCAGCTGAAGGCTTGTGCCCTGTCTGGGTGACAGCGGTAATTATTTGTCGTGAATTTTTAGTAACTGGCATCAGACAGATAGCTGTTGAGGAGGGCCAGGTTATCGCAGCGGATAATTTGGGAAAATGGAAAACTACATTCCAGCTCACCTTTGTCATAACAGCGCTCGTTTATTTGACTTTTGAGTCAGTTCAATCAACCAGTCCTCTGGTTGCCGGCCTGCAGTATATCGCGCATAAAGATCATCTTCTATTTCCGCTCTCACTCTGGCCTGCTGTAGCCTTGACGGTGATTTCAGGATGCTCGTATTTCTGGAAGTCCAAAGATATGATCTTGGGTAAGCACTAAGCAAGTCAGTAAGATTTCATATGCGATTGATTATTTCAAATGCACACATTGTATCTCCTGACCTTGATATTCCGTCAGGAATGATTGTGATTGAGTCTGGGAAGATTCTCTCGGTCGATGACGGAGCCCAGTCTTTACCTCATGCAGATAAGCTAATTGATGCTGGTGGGCGTTATGTCATGCCGGGATTTATTGATATTCATTCACATGGTGCAGACGGAAGAGACGTTTGTGATAATAGTTTAGAAAGTATACGTCACATCGCCAAACGTAAATTGAGTGAGGGGGTAACCACTTGGTTGCCTACTACATTAACGCAGCCACAGGAGCTGCTGGAGCAGATTGCAGCGACGGTTGCTCAATACATGAATGATCAAGATTATGCTAAAGTTCCAGGTTTGCATGTGGAGGGTCCATACATCAATCGCGATAATGCGGGCGCTCAAAATCCGCAGTATGTGCGTAAACCGAATTGGTCGGAGCTAGAAAGGATTTTAAGTCAGGCCCCAGTATCTATTCTGTCGATTGCTCCTGACATCGAAGGTGCACATGATTGTATCGTTAAAGCCAGTCGTGCGGGAATTATATGCTCTGGAGCTCATTCATCAGCAACACATAAGCAGGTAATGTCAGCGAAGGCTGCAGGCCTTACTCATTTAACTCATTTTGGTAATGCTATGAGTGTTTTGCATCACCGTGAAATCGGAATGGTGGGTTCTGGTTTGTTAGATGGGGATCTTAAGATGGAGCTCATTTGTGACGGCACTCATTTATGTCCCGATTTTGTTAAGCTAATGTTTGGTGTAAAATCCATTGATCAGTTGATGCTGATCACAGATTCCATGAGTGGTTCATGGCTTGATTCTGGGCAAGCTCGGCTAGGAGGCTTAGACGTCATTATCTCGGATGGGCAAGCACGGCTCAAAGATGGGGGGGCTTTAGCGGGTAGTGTACTTCGTTTTAATGAGGGTATTCGTAATGTATTTAATTGGACGGGCTTGCCATTAGCGCAGCTTGTGAAAGCCACATCATGGAACCAAGCCCAGTCACTAGGACTGAACGCTCTTGGCAAAATTGAAGCCGGATACTGTGCTGATATTGCGATATTAAACGAGGATTTCAGTGTATGGAAAACTCTTGTCGACGGTGAGATTCGTTGATGGCGGGAATCATTATCATGGTTAGTTCATGACTCAACTTGCTGACATCGATTTTTTCAGACGGTAATAGTTGCTGTGAACGGTTATTTATGAATATATAATACGATGCGTAAATTTTTGTTTTTTGCATGTCTCATAGTATGGGCTTTCAGCGCTTGTGGAGATTTCAGGCAGAAGACTGAGGCGGTGCCGGTCAACAAAAGCAAGCGTCTGGCGGGTAGAGTCGACCGGGTAGTCGGTTCACCAGACTTCGTGTTGATTCGTAAATATGGTAAATGGGTAATTCTGAGCGGAGAAATAGTCATCAGCCAAGGGCAGGGGCGTACGGCCAATTTATTGCCGACTGGGGAAGAGCTGGGGGAACATGTGGCTGCAGACATACGCTCGGGTGATGTGCAGGTGGGAGACGCGGTATATATTCGTAAAAGTAATTTGGATTAACTCACTAAAATTCTCAAAACAGCCTTAGTACAGGGTATTTGATGATCTTTAACAGAGCGCGAAAATCACGTAATCGAGGACAAAAGTATAAAAACTTTGGGTTGTGACAGGTTATTTGTTTAAAAAACCTAAAACAAAAGCTTGAGTTATCCTAATCTTTTGGGTATTTTATTTCTGCAACTGTGTTCATATTGGTGATAACTAAAACACTAATAAACACAAAATAATATGAAAACTAGTCCCTCCAATACTAGCTCCGTAGATACGGATCGCCTTGCAGACTTCGTTCTGTTTACACAGCGTTCTTGCATCCTTAATTTATCCAGCGAGTTGAACCGTGGAAATATCTCATTTCCTCAGTTTTTCTTGATGGCATATCTTTCAAGCGAAGAATATCTGACCATGTCTGATATTGCTAAAAAGATGGGCCACTCTACTGCAGCCGCTACAGGCCTGGTAGATCGCTTAGAAAAATTAAGCTATGTTGAGCGTGTGCATGCAGCCGAAGATCGTCGTAAGATCATGGTTCGCATTACCCAAAAGGGTGCTGAGTTAGTCGCGCGCATGCGCCGTGAGATTGCTTCGAGTCTCTCTGATGTTATGTCAGACATGGACGAAGAGGAATCAGATACAGTGGATCATGTGAATCGTGCTCTCTCCAGCCGATCACAATAAGATACTAGCGTTAAGCCCTCAGTCGTCAACATGATGGCTGAGGATGCTTGCATAACGGGGCATTTGCGTTGAGGCTTCAGCCAGTAATGCAAATGCCTCGTTTTTTATCTTCACTGGACCAGCATAAGGGGATTTGTTCCCATTTTATTGGTCGAATCCATGGTGTTGACCTGAGCTTAGACAAAGAGGAGATGTTGGCTAAGTTGCGGCCTGTTCATGAGCTTGAGGTCGGTAATTTAGGTTTTTCATGGGATGAACTGCATTTGGCCGAGCAAGTGCATGGCGCTGACATTGCAGTCGTGACAACACAGGATGCGCATCAAACCTCGATAAATGTGGATGGGTTGATGACTTCTGATGTTGGTGTGCTCTTAGGTATTTATGTGGCTGACTGTGGTGCAGTTTTCCTTCATGATCCGGTAAAAAAAGCTGTGGCATTATTGCATTCAGGAAAGAAAGGAACGGAGGGTAATATTACAGGCAAGGCTGTTCGCTTGATGCAGGATACATATGGTTCTTTACCAAAGGATATTAATGTAGTGCTGTCTCCCTGCATTAGGCCACCGCTATATGAAATTGATTTTGCGGCAGATATTCGCCAGCAAGCACTGAGCGCGGGCATAATCAATAAACACTATCATGATGCAGGGATCTGCACGGCAAGCAATGTGGATAACTACTACAGCTATCGTGCAGAGAGAGGTAAGACCGGACGCATGTTAGCTTTGTTGGGTATGGTATGAGCTTTCCCTAGTCGATTAGAACTAACATCGGACGGTGATCGCTCGCTGTTTCCCAATTTTTGGAGTCGAGCAGCCTGCTTTCCTTTTTATTGATGAATGGTTTCAGATTGGAATTGGCCATGATGAAATCAATTCTAGAATAAATATCCTCATGCTTCCAATGATGAGTCCAACTTTCTCCACGTTGATCTAATAACTCAATAATATGCATGTGTGAGTTACTATTAGACCGACCGCGTACACTAGATACCGATTTGCTTTTTTTCGTGTCGTTGAAATCTCCGTAAGCGAGCAATTGAGTGTCAGGTCTACCCCTCATGATCTCTTTGATGTGTTCGCGCATTAGCAGGCTTTCATTGCGTCGCATGAGGGCTTGGTCGGCTTCCTTAATAGGCCTTTTTGATTTGAAGTGCACGCCCAAGAGGCGCAGGTTTCGCAACGGTAACTTTACCGTGGCATCAAGAATACCGCGGCTGATACTAAAAGGCATATTTTCGATCGTATAATGGATCTGTTTGGGTTTGTTGGTCTCGATAATAGGGAATCGAGATAGTAGACCCAAAGCACGTGTTCGGTCTGATCCATTGACTCTGTGCGAGTGTGGAAGATGAATGCCAAGTTTATTAAGGCGCTTTTGAAGGTCTGCCAGATCAGCGTGCTTACCAATTTCGCAAACACCAAGAATATCTGGTTTCGCTGCAGCAATAATTTCAACCAGGGCGGCGATTTCGACTTCTGGTTTCGATGAGTAAACGATCTTTCCCTCGCTGTAGCGCCTCATCGTTAGATAATTTTTCAAATTGTAGGCGAGGAACCGAACGGGGGCTTGGTTGGCTGCGGTGTCGACTCTTGCTTCAGACGATCTGCGCTCACTCGATAGCTGGTGAGCAGAATCATGGTTTGGAGCAACTTCCGACTTGGCGGCGCTTTGCCATTGTGCTGTTGGTTTTCTAGACTCCTTGCAGCCCGTGCAGCATAGACAGAAAAATACCCCGATGATGATCGGGGTATACTTAGTTGTAGAGAATCGTCTATTTGAAGCCATGTAATGTTTGCAGCCTAGCGATCAGGCGTCTTTTTCATCCTGTGGCTGTGTGTCTTTGGGTGCTGCTGATTGAGCCTTTGTGTCGTGCGTGACTTCGTCTTCGGCTTTGGTGATCTCATGCTCAAACTCATCTTTGGCTTTTCTAAATTCACCCATGCTTTTGCCTAGTCCGCGAGCAAGCTGAGGTAGTTTTTTTGCGCCGAAAAGTAAGAGGATGATCAAAAAGATGACCACCATTTCTGGATATCCAAGAGGTCCCATATATTTATTGTTTGTTAAAGTTGATGCTGTGAGCGAATACAATCTAATACTCCAAAGTTGTTTTGGCAAACGGAATCGGGGGAATCGGAGGAATCCCAATAATTTGGACGACCAGAATGATCCTGGTATGCCTTGCTGAGTTGAGCCTGTTGGTCGGAGTTATGACCAACGTAGGTGGAAAAATCAGGATTCTGATGCAATTTCACGAGATCTCTCCGCGGCAGCGTGGACTCCTGCAGCGATACTTTTTTCAAACCCGTGTTGGGTCAGAGCGGCAAGGCCGGCCAGTGTGGTGCCGCCTGGGGATGTGACTTGTTCCACAAGTTCTCGGGGTGTCATGTCAGTTTGCTCCACCATTCGGGCGGCACCAATGACGGTTTGAGTTGCTAATTTGATAGCTTCCTCGATTGCTAAGCCTTCTTTTTCTGCCTGCAGTGCGAGGGACTCGATGAAGGTGTATACGTAGGCTGGACCGCTACCAGACAAGCCAGTAACTGCGTCTAGCTGCGGTTCTTGTGTGAGGGAAACGATACCAACCGATTGCAGAAGTTGGCTTGCGAGCTCGAGGTCTCGCGTGGATGCGTGGCTTCCCGGTGCAATACCAGTTGCGCCTAAGCCTACTAGCGCAGGCGTGTTGGGCATGGCTCTAATAATGCGGGTTCCAGCGGGACAGACCTGCTCCATTTTTTCAAGGGTAATGCCGGCAGCGATAGAAATAAGTAAGTGGTCATTGTTGAGGGCGGGCGCAATTTCCTCTAATACTTGGGTGATGTATTGAGGTTTAACGGCTAATAAAATAGCATCAGCTTTGGATGCTAAATCGACATTGCTGGTAGCAGCAGAAGCTCCGCAATTGCTGATGGTTGATGCCATAGAGACGGGGTTTGGATCGAAGACTATAATACCCTGAGATGATGTAATGTCCGATTTCGCTATACCTCCAATGAGAGCACTGCCCATTCTTCCGCATCCAATTAAGCCAATTTTCATGACTGAAAGCTAGACTGCTACAGGTGTTGCTGGCAAGAACCAGTAGAATAATATTAAAGCCCAGTATCATTTGGCTAATACTGATGAAACAGCTTGCAATTTCAATCAGATGATTTAAACAGTTGATTGAATGGCTAATGACGGTAAATCCACCAAGTCGCGAATTTTAGAAGCAACAGAGTGTTTAGTGGCGGAGCATGGCTTTGAAGCCGTCTCCTTGCGTGACATCACCAGCAGTGCTCAAGTTAATGTGGCTGCTGTAAATTACCATTTTGGGAGTAAAGAAAGCTTATTTGAGGCAATACAGTGTCGCTATATTGAACCGATCAATGATGAGCGCCTGAGAATGATTTCTAGGCTCACAGGCGCAGGGAGAGTGGCCACGGTCAGGGAGATTCTTGAGGCCTTTATGAGGCCATTTCTGACGGTGGTCCAGAGGAGTGAAATGAGTGAGAATTTGTTTTTTAAATTGATGGGTAGGTGTGTGATTGATCATCAGGGGGGGCTGCCAGAGGATATGATTCCCGGCATAAAGAAAGTTGCAGAGACTTACACCGCGGCTCTACTTGCCGCAGCGCCTGACCTCACGCCGGAACTTGCCCTATGGCGGTTGCACTTCACCTTTGGAGTGATGGCTCAAACATTGCTGCACGGCGATCTGCTTTATAGTCTGACGGATGGGGCCTGCGGGGAGCCTGACGCTGAAGCTCAATTTCAAGGAATGATTGATTTCTGTGAGGCTGGATTCCTAACCCAGAAAGGGGCAAAAGAATGAGGGTTGCTCTGCTATTGGCTTCTATTTTTGGTTTTGGCTGTGCGACCAAGGCCCCCGAGTTAATGTTGACTGATGTCAGCCAATCAATACCAGGTAAGTGGGCAGCTACGCAACAGGCTAGGTCCGGCGTCGATGTTCATTGGGTTGATTGCTTTAATGATCGAGCGCTTTCTGAAATGGTAGAGGAGGCTTTGAGCTCAAATTATGAAATGAGTATTGCTGCTGAGCGTGTTGCGCGAGCCTACGAGGCAGCACGTGTTGAGGGGGCATTGACGAAGCCTCAGCTAACATTGAACTCTAATGCAGATCGGCGAAAGACGAGGTTCATTGGCTTTCCATTTGGAGGGTCTACTGTATCAGAGAGCTACGGAGTTGATCTTAGGGTGGACTGGGAACTTGATATCTGGGGTCGTGCACGTGCTGGTAAATCGGCAGCGATCGCAGAGTGGCAAGCTGGTGATCTAGATTATCGCGCGGCTCGAGCATCTTTAGCTGCTCAGGTATGTAAGGGGTGGTTTGCCCTGGCAGAGGCCAATCAGCAAGTATCACTTGCTGAGTTGGCACTACAAACGAGGGAGCAAACAGAGGAGTCTGTTAGGAGTCGGTTCCAGAGAGATATGCGAGCTGAGGGAGGCTCAGCCTCTCAATTGAGATTGTCACAAACTGATGTGGCTACAGCTAAGGCAGAACTGGCTACACGGCAGAGTAACCAAGATGCTGCTCGCCGACAGCTGGAACTACTCATGGGACGGTATCCTGCAGCGCATCTGCTTGGACGTGCCACCATGCCTCCTGTCAGTGCGACTCCGCCAGCAGGCTTGCCTTCTGAGTTGCTGCTCAGACGGCCAGATATTATGGCTGCGGAGAGGCGGTATGCAGCTAAGGTTAAGAGAATTAAAGAAGCTCAATTGGCAGTTTTTCCGAGTTTTTCAATCACAGGAACCAACGGAACGACAACAGAGGCGCTAAGTGATATTGTGAACAGCGATTTTGGAGTGTGGTCAGTGGGGGCAAATCTATTACAGCCCCTTCTTACGGGAGGTCGTGTTCGTGGTGAAATACGAGCTCGCAAGTCAAGTCAGCGCGAGGCACTGGCGATTCTTCAGCAGAGAGTTCTTAATGCTTTTGGGGAGGTTGAGCAGGCATTAGCGAGTGAACAATGGCTGTTTCAGCGCGAGCGTGAAATTTTGGAAGCTCGTGACTTAGCAAGAGATGCAGCCCAAGCAGCTGAGGATGATTACCGAGATGGTAATGGTAATGCGCTTACTTTATTCGCAGCCGAGACACGCAAGATACAACTTGAATCGCAGTCTGTGGCAATGCGAAGGCTGCGTTTAAATAATCGAATCGACCTACATCTGGCTCTTGGAGGGGGCTTCGAAGTTAATCCTCAATAAAATATTATTTATGAATGAAGAAGTAAATCATACTAAATCTGATCATGCAAAAGTGACGGGCAAGTGGATTCATCGTTCTAAATTGGTAGCTCTTGTTATGGTGTTGCTGCTCGGCTTTGGAGTGATGAAGTTTCTTAAAGACAACGGGCCAGTAGCAGATAGGGAGCTGCCACCTCGAGTGATTCCAGTGGTTAATATTATTGAAGTTGATGCTGAAAAACAACAACTCACAGTGAGCACACAAGGACGGGTAGAGCCAACAAGGAGGACTCAAGCGGCATCTGATGTGCGTGGCCGCGTTGTAATGGTTTCCCCTAAATTTGAAGTGGGTGGAGTATTTGCTAAAGATGAAATCATGCTTGAAATTGACAGCGCAGATTACGTTGCGGCACTGGCCAATGCTCGATCAGCACTTGCTGATGCCCAATTGTTATTGGTGCAAGAAGAGGCACGCTCGGAGCAGGCAAAACGCGATTGGAAAAAGCTTGGAAGAGGCAAGGCTTCGGATCTTGTTTTGCGAAAACCTCAAATCGATAGTGCGAAGGCGCATATTGAGGCAGCTCAAGTAGCCATGGAAAAAGCAAAACGGGACTTGAGCCGCACAAAGCTACGGGCTCCATATTATTGCCGAGTAGCGGCCAGCTACACCGACCTAGGTTCTTATGTGATGGTGGGCGCTCGTCTAGCTGATCTGTATTCTGCTGATGCTTTTGAGGCGCGTGTGCCAGTGACGCTGGAGGAGTTGGGTTATCTTAATGAAAATAAGATCGTTGGATCCAGTGTGTCTATGAAAGCGGTATTGGGAGGTGATCTGAGGTATTGGAAGGGTGAGGTTATTCGTAATGAAGGCCAAGTTGACCAGCAAACGATGACGATCTATCTTCATGTTCGTATACAAATTGCTGATGAGCAAGAGGTCTATAAGCTTCCTCCGCTGGGTCTTTTTGTTGAGGCAGAAATTCAGGGGCGAACAATAGATCAAGTCATAGAGGTGCCACGTAGTGCGCTCAGAGCTGATAACACGGTCTTGACGGTAAATGAGATGAACGAACTGGTGATCGTCAAGGTCACGCCAGCACGAACATTGGCCGAAAGCGTTCTTGTTTCTGAAGGACTGGTAGATGGGTCTCGAGTGATTATTAGCCCGATGGAGACCCCAGTTTCGGGGATGAAGCTATCCATCCAAGAATAGTTTATAAGAACTGAAGTAATAGAGGTTACTCGATAGAGACATGCAAAAAACAATACAATGGTTTAGTAAAAATCACGTAGCCGCCAACTTCGTGATGTTGCTGGTATTGTTGGCAGGAATTACAACATGGTTTAAGCTCAAAAAAGAAGTGTTTCCAAACATTTCTTTGGACGCGGTTTTAGTGCAGGTCCCTTTTCCTAATGCCACACCTGAGGAAGTTGAGGACGGAATTTTACTGCCGCTGGAGGATGCTATTGCTGATGTGGACGGAGTCAAAAGGGTAACTTCCACTGCGATGGAGTCCATGGGAG
>JBNABE010000057.1:0-11624 GCA_049631945.1 Akkermansiaceae bacterium | reverse complement strand
GTTTTAGTCTTCCCCAAAATTAAGTGATGGCCGAGCAGTCAGTTGATGACAAGCTCGTGCAGGGCAAGCGAGGAATGGCTAGGTATTTGCTGAGGATAACAAAGCGGTTGTTGTGGGGGATTACCATTCTACTCTCGCTGTGCTTTATCCTGTCCAATCTCTGGATGATGTCGCCGTGGGGTACTGGTATGGCGGAACGAAAGGTGAGTGAGCGCCTGGGAATTGATTGTGAAATCAGCTCAATAATGTGGACTCCTTGGAATGGTATCACGGTGAATCAAGCACGTGTTTTCATGCCGGGAGAGGGCGAGCAGGCTATTTTGGATGTCGATAGTATCCGCGTCAAACCCTACTGGAAGCCATTGCTTCAACGTAAGCTGCTATTGCAGGAGGTCATCGTGAGCCAGCCTCGCATTGAGCTTGCGATCGAGATGCTTGCAGCACTCCCTGCTGACGCTGATCCAATTGAAAAGCCGCCCGCGATTCCTCCCGCCTTGGCCGTCAATCGTGCACAACTCTCGCCTCAAGCCAAGGCTGCCGCACTACAGGCGAAGGCGGCACAAGCTAAAGTAGGAGCAAGAGCGACTTTAGCCGATTATGCAAATGTGTTAGAGCAAGCTCAATCTGGCTCGCAGGTGCTCGTGCAGCAAACACCGTCGCAGAAATTGCCGGCAGAGCCGACGTCAGGGGGGGCGACAGAGGTAGAGCGGATTCCAGCAGGTCCGCCAATGCGTTTGACCGTCAAGGACGGTAGCATGCGTTTGTTTTCGGTGTCAAAAGACAGGGATTTGGTGAACGTGAATCAGGTGTCGATTGATTTGCCTCTATCGGGCAAAGATGCGGATGGTTTTATTGAAGTGGCCGAAATCGATATTCCAGGGGTTGCAGAGTTGTCAGGGTTCAAACAAAAGCTGGTATGGAAGCGGCCACGCCTGGAAATAGAAGAACAAGAAGTCGATCTAGGTTTTGCTAAAATTAATATGCGGGTCCAGCTTGGTGTGCAGAACACGCAAAGCCGCCTACCTTTTCTTGTCGATATGGTGATTAGACCTCAACAGGTTGATTCTGTTGCATGGCTCGAGGAACGATCAATGCATGCAAGTGCAGGCCTCATCGCCGGACGTTTTAGGATGCTGGGCATGCTGACAGAGCCCTTGGGCTGGAAAGCTGAGGGGCTGTTCGCGGGTGAGCAAGTTAGATTACGAGCAGGTGAAGGACGTCCGCCTGTCACCTTTGATACCGTATTTCTGCCAGTGATACTACAAGGCGCTCAATTGTATTGGCCCAGCATGAAGATGCTTGGCGAAGATTTTTCAATACTAGGAAATGGCCGTGTGTCGATGCGTGGTGGCATGGTGAGTGTCACTCGCATAGTGGCCTCTCCAGAAGTGGCAGAGGTCATCGAGAAAAGCCTCAGCCGGGCAGGTATGGTCGAGACAAGGTGGTGGTATGATATGTATACGCCGGACCGCAAAGTAAGGGATTTAATCGTCAGTGGAAGCATACTCAATCCCATGATTGATGCCGGTCCAAGGCACGTTAGATTGCCGCTGATTCATTTGCTCAACCTTATTATGAATCCAGGTAAGCATCGCATGGAGCCAGTGGTGCCTGCAATAGAGCCAAAGTCTAATGGTGCTGATGCAGATCAGAGAGCATCTGAGGGGGCTCTGAAATCAGGGCCTAGTGCGTTAGATGCGGAGTCAGTAACAGAGTGAGAGTGAGAGTTAATTACGCATTATGAGAATTATTAGCGGTAGTGCTGGCAGACGTCAGATTCGTGTTCCAGGATCAGTAGCTCGGCCGAGCACCGATCGGCTACGTGAGGCCTTGTTTTCTATTTTGTCTGATCGCGTGCAGGATGCTCGAGTTATGGATCTTTTTGCCGGATCTGGAGCATTGGGGCTCGAGTGTCTGAGTCGTGGTGCGAGTAGCTGCTTGTTTGTCGACCGCAGCAAAGAATCGGAACAGGTTATCAAGAAAAATTTGAAAGATCTCAAGCTTATGGGGGGCAGTGTGAGCTGTAGAGATGTCTATGGCTCGCTGAAGGGTGGGGGTAATTACGATCTCATCTTTGCGGACCCCCCTTACTGCAAGAAAGCTGGCGATGTGGATTATATTGAGCAGTTGTTAGTTGATGAGCATTTAGGTATGTGCCTAGCAGAAGGAGGCTTGTTCATAGTTGAAGACTCGGCTGCCAATAAGCGGGGCGTTTACAGTGGTTGGGAGTTGCTCGATCAAAGGACCTATGGTGGCTGTGGAATTCTCTTTTACCAACGGCAATCAAGTCGCTAAACTCCAAACAGATGTCACGTCCCTTGGTTCTTTTTGTCTACAATCTTTTGCTGCCGGTGTTCTTTATCGTGGCATTTCCAGCATGGTTGTTGAAGATGTGGCGGCGTGGCGGCTACGGCACTGGCTTGATGGAGCGTTTGGGTAGTTTCAACGCAGACGCCTCGAAGGAGGAACGTGGAGGTGTTTATATTCACGCCGTTTCGGTGGGGGAGGTATTTATAGCGCTCAAACTTATCAAGCAATGGCTGCAAGCAGAGCCGAGCTTAAGCGTGGTGCTTGCGGTAACGACATCGACAGGGCACGAAGTCGCTCGAGCAAATGCTCCAGATAGTGTTAGGTTGATCTATAGCCCTCTCGACTTTGATGCGATTGTGAAGGCGGTTTTGTTGCGTTTTCAGCCACGTCAAATTGTACTGGTAGAGGCGGAGCTATGGCCCAATTTTGTTAACAACGCACGGCAGATGAATATTCCTGTGGCAATGATCAATGCTCGTTTGTCAAAGCGATCAGAATTGAGATACAAGAAGTTTGAGGCTTTTGTACAACCCTTGTTTGAAATGGTGAGTCTAGTCTGTGTGCAAAATCAGATGGATGTGCAACGCTTTGTAGCGCTGGGAGTCGATAAGTCTCAAATCCACGTCACGGGTAGTGTGAAGTTTGACCCAATCGGAGGAGTAGCCCCGCAAAAGCGCGACATCTTCCAAGGCATGCTAGATGATTTTGAATTGGGAGAAGATCGTGACAGGCAGGTGGTTTTGTTAGCTAGTACTCATGATGGCGAGGAGAAGTTGTTGGCTGATGCAATACAATCCTCTAATGCTTCTACTTTGCTGATCGTTGTGCCCCGTCATGCAGAAAGGAGAGCTCAAGTCTTGGCTGACCTTGAGACTTCTGGTTTTGAAGTGGTCTTGAGTAGCCAATATCGTGCGCCCAAAGACGCATCGAGAGCATGCTTGGTAATCGATAGTACGGGGGAGCTTTGTGATTGGACGGCGCACGCTGATGTGGTGGTGATTGGGAAAAGTTGGCTGGCTCAAGGTGGCCAAAATCCTGCTGAGGCCATTGCTGCTGAGGTGCCTGTGATCACGGGACCACATATGCAGAACTTTGAGCCTTTGGTTAGTATGTTGCGTCAAGTTGATGGAATCATCACGCTGTCGTCAGCTGATGATCTGGGCGACAGCATCAAAGCATTGTTAGTAAACCGTGAGCGTGTGAATAGTATCTGCAAGCAGGCAAAAAAAGCATTGGCTGCTCACGAGAATGCTGGGCAAAAAACCATCAAACTTCTCAATATGAATGCTTCCGTTTGGGCGGGGTTCATGCCAGAGTATGATCAAGATCATGAGTGATAAAGGATCGTCATCAGACAAAAATGAACAAGCGCCTGACCTGAGCGCCTTGGACTTTGGTCCGGCGTGGGCTCGAGCTGACCAAGGGAAAAAAGGTCATGGCCCCGCTAAGGGTAAGTCACATAGTGGTTCAGGATCCAAGCCATCAAGGTCACCAAAAGCAAGGGGTGGCGGAAAACACGATCGCGGTCGCCCTGATAATAAGCAGCATCATCGCAATGGAAATGATCGCGAACGTCGCGGAGGGCCGCGTAAAGGTAGGGGGCGCAACGATTATTCAAAAGGGGGGCGCGAACAAAGGCACGTTGTGGCGCCTCCAGAAGGGGTTAAATCTCGTATCATGCCGATTGAGGAGGGGCTCGATGCCATGGCAAAGCAGATTTCGGCTACGGGCCGGACGCATTCAGTTTTTGATCTGGCTTGGCTGGTATTGGGCTCTCTAGACAGATTTCATGTTATCTTCGAAAGTGAGGATCAGGATCTCTATCGAAGCAAGTCGGATCACTCTGTATGGCATAGCAAGAAAGAATGCATGACTCATTTTGTATCGTCTGAGCTGGTTCATAAATATTACAACGAGCAGATCACCGAGGTAGATCCACCCAGCGGCAACTTTCAATCTGTGGCGCGGTGTGGCTTGAGTAAAAAGCTCATTGGACCACCCAACCACCATGGTTATCAGCAGGCGCTGATCGATTTGCACCGTGAGCGGTATTCATCCATGCCGATTGATCGCTATAAGAGTAAGGTCATCATGGAACACGGTGACGAGGTTGTGCAGGAGTGGATAGACTCGATGTGTCAGCAGAAGCGCTGGCGTCCAAAATCGGAGCAAGCTGAGCAAGCAGTCACGGAGCAAACCGAAGAGAAAGACTCTGATCAACCAGAGGTCGAGCAAGCGGAGCAGACGCAAGAAGAACAAGGGTCCGAGATGGTGCCTCAGGAAGAGGCTGCGATCGAGGAGACAGCTTCTAAGTCCTCTGATGATCAGCCTGCAGCTGTTGCAGAACCTCAGCCCGGTGCGGAGTCAAAAATCGAGCCGGAAATCGAGCCGGAGGTGGAGAAAGAGGTGGAGGCAGAGGTGAAGCCGGAGGTGCAGCCAGATACGATAGATGAAAGTCTGATTTTGGCCAATCATCGTGAGGTGGAGCAACACTTCCTTGAACACTTTTTTGAGAAAGAATTCTATCAAGGTAAGAGCATATCGGCTCTTGCCAACATACCCGCTAAGATGATCAGCCCGGGATTGATGACATTACTCAATAATACGGTTGCTGAAGAGAAGCGCTATCCGGGTAATTTAGCTTCCATTTTATGTCGTCAAATGAGCGGTCGCCATCTCGCTGTTTACAAGTGGAAAAAGCGCTTGCATTGCGGCCCGGCCCGGCCGCGTCATGCATCGAAAGATATGATCATGGCGGATCGCCCCACGGTAATGTTTCAGTGGGTCACCGGTCACCCTGGAGCAAATATCGACCAGCTGTGGAAGGACTGCCTGCCAGCAGATGTAGATGAAGCCACTCGCCATACTTGGTATCATGATCTTCACTGGCTGATCAATGAGGGCTTAGTGCTATTGCTATCTGATGGTACCATTCACGCGGCGAAAGAGCAGAGTGTGAAGCCGGAACCAAAGCAGGAAGAGGCAAAGAAGGCGGCTAAGAAGGCAGTCAAGAAGTCGGCTAAGAAAGCAGCTCAAAAACCCAAGGCCGATGCTGAATTGGACAATGAGGCCAATAACGAAGCTGGTGGCTCGGAGGATGACTCAACATCACAGCAACAGTAATTGATTTTCTAGCGTGACTGATCAGGACAATACAGCCTCCCGTGAGAAGAAGAAGGTTTTCCCAGCAAGGATGTTTAAGCGTGCTACGATAGTATGCCCATCATGTTTGATTCGTTTCAAAGAGCATGCTGATCAATGTCCAAACTGCCAATTTGATGCTCACCGCTCGGTGGAGCAATTTCAGTTTGAGCCACCGGTCATGCAGCGCTGGATGGATAACGCGAAAGTGTTTGATACTCCTGCAAGGCAAGAAATTGACCAAATCATCGACCGGCTCACTAAGCAATTCCCACAAGTTAGCTTGTCTATCTGCACAGTCGAGTTGGATGACCCTGTCAGCCTGTCAGAGTTCGGGTTCTGGATGATGAATGCATGCCGCTTGGAGAAGGGGCAAAGTAGCGAGCAGCGGTCATGGACCATTTTGCTACTCATTGACGTGAAGCGTGGATTGCTTTCGCTGACACCGGGTTATGCAATCGAGGCCTTTATGGATGATGCTGACTGGGAAGAGGCCTTGAAGATGATGGTGCCGGACATGATTGCTGGTGATTATCGATTATCACTTAAGGGTTTCGTCAAAGATGCCATTCAGCTTTTGCGTAGGTCGGCGCAGGATGTGATGCAGAGTTTGAAACACAATTAAACATGAGTTCGAAATTCTTACATGGATTTAATATCCTCGCGGTGTGTTGTATATTAGTGGTCACAGCGCGGGCTCAAGTTGAAGCTTTTGATGTCGATGACTCGGTGATTCCTCAGCGCCCCGCAAGTCATATTTTTGATCCAGCCAAGTGGCTGAGCTCAGTTGAGGAAGATCAAATTCAGACCGAGCTAGCACGTCAGCTCAAGGATCATGAGATTGACATCTATATCGTAACCCGTGCCAAGCAGCCGGTGCAAGGGGCCAAGACCTATGCCCGTACGTTGGGCGAAACTTGGTCTCGCGCTCCCGTTTGGTGTGTTATTTTTTACGTGCCAGGAGACCCGGCAGGTTTTCATGTGCAGGCAGCCGGTCTTGGCTTGGATCCAGCTAGGGTGAATCGAGCCGTGGCAGAAGCCTCGAAGCGTGCACGACGTGAAATGACTGAGAAGGATCGCGTGATGGCAGCTTGGAGTGAGTGCGCTGAAGTGCTGCGCTTCATGCACGGGGCGAGAGATTTGAGTGTTGATGCTCTGGTTGATCAACGAAATGAACTCAGAGAAGAATGGATCAGCAAAGAGAAGTGGAAGAGGATCATTATGGTAGGGCTAGTGGGTTTTGTGATTATACTTGCTGCCCTTGCATATTACATATTTACCGGTAAGCAGAAAAAGAGATGCCCTGCCGTTTATCATTTTCCCGACACCGCATGGCGCAAGCGCTACCAGGCACCCTTCAGCGGTGGCGGAGGAGTCGTGGCAAACAGCCGCCGTAAAAAAGCGCGGGTCGCAGCTCCCGCCGAGGAGATCTAATCACGCTACATCTGAGCCTCGCTGGGCTCAGAGCATGGCTGGTCTCATTTATTGATCAACAAAGATGAAATCAACCATCTGGCGCTCCATATCTACCTTGGCAATGTGGCAGCGGTGCTGCTGACCAATGGTGAGCTTGCTGCCTTTGGGCCCTGAAAAGCGCAGCAAATTGGCTTCGAATCGCCATTCGCCACGTTGTCGGCAGTGGGGGAAGTCTTCGCTCTTGATCAGGCCCTTGGTCATGATGTCGATAGCCTCGACGAACAAACCGAAGTGGCGCACGTCAGTCACCACGCAGTTAAACACCGGCGGCTCTTTCTCCAGTGAGCACATGTGCAGGTATTGCAGCATCTTAAGACGTCGTGATTCGTTCTCTGCCTCGGCGGAGGTACGCTCTGTTTCTGAAATATGCTGAGCGATCTGAGCAGCCTCTCCGGGGGAGGGCACCCGGTCGATCTGTTGGGGGGGATTACCAAGATGGGACTGCAGGCCTCGGTGAACGATGAGGTCTGCGTAACGGCGGATCGGTGAGGTGAAGTGGCAGTAGTTTGCTTTGGAGAGTCCGTAGTGGCCGAGCGGGTCTTGGAAGTAGGCGGCACGTTTGAGAGACTTGAGTAGGCCGATTTTGATCGCATGTTCCTCAAGGCTGCCCTTGGCCTCGTCGAGGAGTTTCTGAATGTGTTTTTTGTTGCTCAGATCTCCAGGTTTGTAGCCGTGCAGGCGGGCGAGCTCGGCATACTCGTTGAGTCTATCTGGATCGGGGTCTTCATGAATGCGGTAGACGGTGGTCTGGCCACGGTTCTTGAGTAGGAGCGCGGCACTCTCATTGGCGATGAGCATAAACTCCTCAATCAGCTGGTGGCTTTCATTATATTCGTGCTTCTCAATACCTGTGGGTTTGCCCTGATCATCGAGGGTGACACTAACCTCGTCCATGTCTAGGTCCAGGGCGCCATTGGCGAAGCGTTTTTTTCTGAGTAAGGAAGCGAGCTCCCATGCCTCGTGTAGCATTTGGATGATGTTTTCGTCCTCGTCAGGGAAGAGTTTGGCGACCTCCTGCTCAGGTTTCATCAGAATGTCCTGAACTTGCTCGTAGGTGAAGCGGCGGCCAGAGTGAATCACCGCACGGGTGAAGCGCGAGGAACGAATTTTGCCGTCCTTGTTGATCTTCATCAGGCAGCACTGAGTCAAGCGGTCGACCTCGGGCATGAGCGAGCAGAGGTGGTTGGAGAGTTCGCGCGGGATCATGGGCAAGACGCGGTCCGCCATGTAGGTGGAGTTGCCACGTTCGCGGGCTTCCTTGTCGAGCGCGCTGCCGGGTTTGACATAGTGGGAGACGTCAGCAATGTGCACAGCGAGCTGCCAGTCGCCCTGCGCTGTTTTGCTAACAGAAATAGCGTCGTCAAAGTCCTTTGCGTCGTGGGGGTCGATGGTGATGACCGGGAGATCTCGCCAGTCGTCACGGCCTTCGATGTCTTTCTCAGTAACGCGGTCACCAAAGTCCTTGGCCTCAGCGAGCACCGCCTCTGGGAACTCGTCTCGAAGGCCGTGCTTGTGCACGATGGCGAGCATGTCGATACCCGGTGTGTCTGGCCAGCCGAGCACCTCAGTGACGCGGCCTATGGGTTTTGAATTTGGATTATCCCAGCGGGTCAGCTCGACGGCGACAATTTGGCCGGACTTGGGCCCGTCTTTTTTATCCTTGGGCAGCGAATCACGCTCGATATTAAGATCTGGTATCTTGATGTCATCCGGCTGCACGTGGGCAAATTTACCACTGCGGAAATAGGTGCCGACAATACGCGCCATGCCCCTATGAATGATCTTCTCCACATAACCAGCTGCCTCATCATCTGGCTTGGCCATGCCGGCGGCTTTTTGATTTTTGCCTCTGCGGTGCTTGGTCCATTCTGGTTGGCCGATGCGGTCGACACGCACGGCAACGGTGTCGCCATTCATCGCTGTTGAGGTTTTCGACGAGTGGATAAAAATGCGGGAGAATTTTTTCAAGTCCATGCCCGCGGCCTCGTTGGTGGCGTCATTGGCATCCGGGTAGAACCAGGCGTGGCCAGAGCCTTGGAAGCGGAGTGTGCCAATGAGTAGAGCTCCTGGAGCGGACTTGCCCTTGCCTCCCTTGCCTTTGGATCTGGCACGAGGGGTGAAGCGACCTTTTTTTCCCCGGACAATGTCTCCCTTGTTTTCGAGTCGGAGGAGCTCGGCTCTGAGATGGCTACGCTCGTTGGGCTTGAGCTTGAGTGTGCGGGCGAATTCGGATTTGTTGAGTGGGCTGTATTCAGCTGATTTGAGCAGCGCCTGAATCCGCTGGCGAAGGTTCTTCATAGGGTGAGCTTAGATTGATTTTACAGGATAGACATGATTTTCTCTATAAATGGGTGGTTTTTCGGCGTTTTTTGACTCTATCTGGTGCTTAGAAGGCCGTCTTTTTTATTTGCAGAGGGCAAAAGGAGGTGGTAGTTATGTAGTAACAATGTATTGCGCAATGTATTTTCCTTACTTTGCGTGCACACTCAATTCAACACTAGACTTCCCATCTCGATGATCGCCTCAACAAAGACATCTCAAAGTAAAGAATCCAGAGGTTTCACCCTCGTTGAAATGCTCGTGGTTATCGGCATGATCGGTGCTCTGGCGGGTATCAGCTTTCCGGTTTATAAGTCGATTCAGAAGAAGGTGGAAAAGCAGCAGATCCAGATGATGTATACCAGTATTGAAAGGGCTGTAGATAATTTTGAAACAGAATACAACTATATGCCGCACTGCGAGGCGCAATACCCTGCGGGAGATTCGCAATATTATTGGCTTAACAGCATGAGCTCTCAGTTTTTGGGCATATTAATGGGTCTTGAGAGCGACAAAAATTTCAAAAAAATCGAGTTTTTAGAGATTGAAGAAGCCGAGGGTAGTGGCCCTGGTAGCACAACAAGTAAAGGTCCGCATGGTTATCGCAATGGTGTCAAAATCAGCGGAGCTTATGCGACATTATACAGTCCAAATGGTATGCATTATGCCTACCGGCTTGATCTTAATGGTGATGGTGAGATTGCCAACTGTCGAATAGGGTGGAATGGTGGTATTACGAACCCCATGGTGCAGGGCAAAAGAATCGCATTGCACACGGTTAGTGGTGTAATTTGGGGCAAGGATTATTTCGTTACTAATTTTGATTGAGCACTCTTAAATTTCATCAGACCAACTAAAAATGTAATGGCCTAGGGCGGCCACATTTGGAAACTACTATTTAATTGCTTAACTCTTTATTTTTGAGGTGCCTGAGGCTATAAATCATTTTTCCCTGCTGCTCCCACAACTTCTGAAAATCCGACATGGGATAAAAAAAGCAACCTGCCTCATTCTCCTCAGGCCACGATAGTGAGTAGAAAAAAGCTGTCTCAGGCTCAGCATCATTATATGCCTGAATCTGTTCTAACACCCACTCGTGGTATTCGGGGTAATCGGTTTTGAAAAGAAATTCACCGCGGGGCTTAAGGACTTGGTGCAGGATATGCAGAAAATCCTGCTGAACCAGTCGCCGTTTGTGGTGCCGTGCTTTGGGCCATGGATCGGGGCAGAGGAGGTGGAGGCGGGAGACTGAATGGGGCTCGAGTAGGTATTCGAGGGTGTATTGGCTCTCGAGGCGTAGCACCTTGACGTTGGTTAGCCCTAATTCTTGGATGCGTTTGCAGACACCGCGTACTCTGCCGAGTAGGCGCTCTACGCCAAGGAAGTTGCGATCTGGGTAGTGCTTGGCCATTTCGATGAGGAAAGAACCGTCACCGCAACCGAGGTCGATCTCAAGAGGCTTGTCATTGCCAAATATTTCTGACGATGAGTGTTGCCGAAAGAAATCGGTGGGCATGAATTCGCCGGGTTCTGGAGGACGGGAGCATTGCATGAGATGATGGGTGATGAGGGAACCAAAAGCCGACCACATCGGTCGGTGGTGTTGGTAGAACTATTAACAAAGAGCGTCCAACGAAAACAAAAAACTTCCACGTTTTCATCTTTCCTTGCATAAAGCAGCCGTGAATCTTGCCGAACTGGAGCGTATCTTTGAAAAAAACTTTGCCGATCGTGGTGAGTTGGGTGCTTCGGTTAGTGTCTGGAAGCGAGGTGAGGAGGTGGTGTCGTTGCACCGTGGGTGGTGTGAGCGGGAACAGGAACGGCCGTGGACGAATGAGACCTTGGTGCCGTTTTATTCATGCACCAAGGGGCTAGCAGCAGCGACGATATTGATGGTTCTCGAGGAACATGGGCTGAACCCTGATGACAAGGTGCGAGCTGTCTGGGATCAATTCCCGATTGAGCAGGGAAGCTTTGCCCAGCTGATGTCGCATCGACTGGGGCTTGCGGCGCTGGATACGGCAGCGACCACTTGGGATCATGATGAAGTGATTGCCGCAGTGGAGCAGCAACAGCCTAATTGGCCTCTATACAACGAGGATAGCGTCTCAGGTGGGCATGGATATCATCCGCGGGTGATGGGCTTTATTCTTGATGAATTGGTGCGGCGCATGACGGGGAATACCTTAGGGCAGATGTGGCGTGAGAAGATTGCCGAGCCCCTCGGGCTGGAGGCATGGATTGGCTTGCCAGAGAGTGAGTTCCACAGGGTGGCGCGGCTTTATCCCGGTAAGCAAAGCCAAGCAGACGTGGATAGTAAATTTTACCAACAGCTTGCCACGCCCGACTCACTGGTGAAACGAGCCTTTGCCTCACCA
>JBNABE010000056.1:0-11898 GCA_049631945.1 Akkermansiaceae bacterium | reverse complement strand
TGGGGTGATGGTTATCTTCATTATCACCAAAATGCCAGATACTAGCCCCAAGGGGGATCTGCACGACCTGCACTTTGGTCGGACGGTCGGCCGCTTACTGGGTAACCCTCGCTATGTTGGAGGGGTTGTTGCTCAGACATTCTATGTCGGAGCGCAGATCATGTGTTGGACTTTCATTATTCAGTATGCTGAAAATGAACTCGGTATTGATAAGGCAACTGCCCAGAATCATAATATTCTGGCGATGGTTATTTTCTTATGCAGTCGCTTTATCTGCACCTTCTTCTTGAAGTATGTATCACCTGGTCGATTGCTATTTGTGCTCAGCGTTGCCGGCATTGCATGCACACTTGGGGCAATTCACTTGCAGGGCATGCAGGGGCTCTACTCGCTCATTGCTATCTCAGCATGTATGTCACTCATGTTTCCCACTATTTACGGTCTAGCCCTTGATGGGGTTGGTGAAGATGCCAAGCTCGGATCTGCTGGATTGATCTTTGCCATCGTGGGTGGGGCATTTATGCCTCGTCTACAAGGTCAAATTCTCGATATGGATGGCTTCATGGGAGCCACTGCTACGCGAGGCTCGTTTTACCTGCCTGCTATCTGCTTCGTTGTGATTGCAGGATATGGAGTCCTCTGCTGGAACCGTCGCCAGGCAGCAGAATAAGCTACCGCATGTCTAGCTCATTTAAGACAACATAAGCTCAACAAAAAACCCCGCTAGCTGATCGCTGGCGGGGTTTTTTTAAAGGGACTTAGCCTTGAGTCAGTTAAGCTGATGCTACGTTCTTTAACATATCCTTCAAGGCACGTGCGGAAGCCTGTAGTGCTTGCTTCTCTTTTGGCCAGAGATCGATTTCAATGTGCTTTTCAGCCCCGCCACGACCCACAATGGTGGGAACACTCAAGCAGACATCCTTGAGGCCATAGCAGCCGTTCTGTAGGCTGGAAACGGGAAGGAGTTGTTTCTTGTCGAGTGCGATGGCGTGAACTGTTTCGGCAATAGTTGCACCGACAGCCCAGCCAGCACCACCTTTGCGGGAGATGACCTCAGCACCACTTGTTTTGGTGCGTTCGAAAATCTGGCGCTGGTAGTTTGCATCGCAGCCTTTGACCCCAGTGAGAGGTAGGCCTCCAACTGTGGCAGATGACCATACGGGAAGCATGCTGTCACCGTGCTCACCCAAAATAAGAGCTTTGACTTGTGTGGGAGCAAGGTCGAGGTCATTGGCGATTAGTGAGCGGAAACGAGCTGTATCGAGCATAGTTCCCAAGCCGATAACTTGAGCTGGAGGTAATCCGAGGAAACTGACTGCAAGATGGGTAAGGATATCGACAGGGTTTGATACAACAAAGACAATAGCATCTTGTTTCATGCCTGCAGTCTTGATGCTATCTAGAATTTGAGAAAACAGCCCAACGTTGCGGTTGATGAGGTCGAGACGAGTTTCATCAGGCTTACGACGAAGGCCTGCGGTAATGATGAAGATGTCTGAGTCTGCTGCGCGATTGTAGTCGCCTGCATAGATCCGCTGGTCATGGAGACAAGACGCTCCATGGAGAAGGTCCAATGCTTCTCCATCTGCAAGATCTTGGTTCGCGTCAAGGATCTGGATCTCAGAGACGACGCCTGCGCACTGTAGGCAGATCGCTGCATTGGATCCTACGCGGCCACCGCCGCCTATGATTGTTGCTTTCATGATGTTTTGATTATCGGTTGTTTATTATAGTGATTAGATGGTTGTAGGCAGCTTACTTAAGATTACAGACAACACCGGGTCTAAATTGGTCGTTGTTGCAAAGCTGGTTGTCTGGAAGATGCTCGCGATTATCTTCCATGCCTAATGACTTCCGAATTTCGATGAGGTCACGCTCTTGTTCGTCGGTCATGGTAAGCATTTTGCCGTTGTTAAGCTGAGTGGCTACCCAAACTGTGCGGCAGAGAGCCTCGGTGTTTTCCATACGCCAGTATGCTTCTTCGATGTGGTCGCCCCATGTTATTACGCCGTGGTTGAGCATGAGGACGGACATATGATCCACACCTGTTTCACCGACGATGTCGGCCACATCCGGAGTTCCGGGGGTGCGATAGGGAGCCATGCCAATTTCACCGAGAAAGACGTCTGCCTCAGGAATCATGCAGAGGGGAGGGCGTACACCAGCTACAGCAAATGCAGTAGCGTGCGGAGGGTGAGAGTGGCAGACGGCCTTGCACTTGGGCTGGCGTTTCATAATAGCAAGGTGGGTCATGCACTCACTGGTGCGAGGGCGTCTGCCCGCCACTTGGGTGCCATTCAGATCGACGAGGCACATGTCCTCGGGTTTCATGAACCCTTTACAGATAAGGGTCGGGGTGCAGAGAACCAGGTTGTCTCCGACACGAATGGTCATGTTGCCGCCATTTCCATCGGTGTAGTTACGTTGCCACATACGTTTACCAAGATCACAAATGCGCTCTTTGAGCGTATGTAATTCTGGAGAGTGGAAGAAATCGAGAATTTCGCCTGGTGTTTTAGGGTCACTTCCTGGCTTCCACTTAAATTCGTAATCTGGAAGAGTTGGTGGTTCCAAATCAAGAGCCCGATCGGCGGCTACCTTGCTGTTGCCTGAACCGAAACCAGGGCTTTCGAGCTCTTTGAGGTAGTCTTTTGCTGAGGGGGTTAAGACTGCATCTGAAGGAAGAGAATCAAGACTCTTGCCTGATAGCACAATATCCTCGATTTGCTTTGCTGTAAAAACTGATTTCATGATTGGCGGGTGTTCCTCGGTGGTTGCTTACGGCTGTTTAGCTCATTTTGGCTACGATTTCATCGGTAAGCTTCTTGACCAGCTCCTCTGCTTGTGGATTGAGGCTAGAGCCAATGTCTTGCTCAGCCGGAGCTACCTCGCAGTAGGTGCCAGGGTGGAAGCTGTCGTTTTGACAAAGCTCGCACTCTTTGAGTCCTTCACGTGGATCTTCCATGCCAATGGACTTACGAATCTCAAAAATTTCCTGCATTTTTTCGCCAGAGATTGTAGGCAGCTTGCCGCCGTTGAGCTGGCTTGCAACCCATATGGTTTGACACGCGGTTTCCATGTTTTCCATCTTCCAGTAAGCGTCCTCTACGTCACTTCCCCATGCCATGACTCCATGGTTGGCGAGCAGGATTGCAGGGTTGTCTTTACCAATTTTAGCAACAGCTTCACAGATTTCTGGACTTCCAGGTGTGTGATATTCGACAAGGCGAATAGCACCGGTAAATACCTCTACTTCAGAGCATAGACATGTAGGTGGCTCTACTCTAGCAACTGCAAATGCAGTCGAGTAAGGCGGGTGGCCGTGAATCACAGACTTACACTTCGGCTGCACCTTCATGATGGCTAAGTGGGTATTGGCCTCTGAGGTTCGCTTGCGCCAACCTGCTTTCTGGTTGCCGTCTAAGTCGATGAGTGCGATCTCGTCGGCTTGAACTTCTCCTTTTGAGCGGAGAGTTGGAGTGCACAGAACGAGGTTGTCTCCCACGCGTACGGTAATGTTACCGCCATTGCCGTCTACCATGTTGCGTTGCCACATTTTGCGTGCCACGCGGATCATCTCGTCTTTGAGCTTCATGATCTCGGGTGAATAGAAAAAGCGCTGAATTTGCTCTGGGTTGGTGGGATCACCCCCTTTGACCCACTCATACTCCATGCTGGGCACGATAGGCTCGGGGGGAGTAGTTGGAACACCCGGAGGAAGAGGGGGGAAACGATCAGAGCTGGGGCTACCGCCAGCGTGATTGCTACTGGCCTTGGTAAATCCACTGCTTTGCTCCTTGATGGCATCCTTGGCTGATGGTGTGAGAATTGACCCTGCAGGAATGCTGTCTAGCGAGGCTCCCTGTGAGATCAGATCAGTGATGTCTTTAGCAGTGTAAACTTTCTTCATGATGTAAATTGGTAATTAGTTGGCGGGTGCTACGTATTTGAGAGTGTCGAAAATGGCTAAGCTGATGGCATCAATGGGTGTTGGCCCATCAAAGGGGGCAGTGGCTTCAGCACCCTCGACAAAACCAATGATGTCACCTTCTCCAGCACCGACGTTGTCGTAGATGACCAGAGAAGATTGTGCACTGAGCTTTGGTTGTTGGTTGATGCAAGTGTTGAGGTCATCGGTATCAACCGGGTTAACCACCAACCAACGTCCTCCACGGAAGGCTTCTTCCTGGATGCTCATGGTAACTTTTCCGATGACGTGGCCGATGCGCATATGATTTAGTCGATGATGCCCTGTATGAACATGCGGATAGGGGAGTGTTGATCGTGAACAATATCACGAGCTCCGATACCGTCAGTGCTGACAAAAACCTTCTGATGCATACCCGCGCCAAAGAGGTCAATGGCTACAAAGGGCGTTCCGGAAGGTTGTTGCTCAGCATCGAGTTGTTGGCATAGCAGCATTTTGAAGCCTTCAAGCGAGTGGTGTTTCGCTGTGGCTACTGCATTTCCAACAACTTGGCAGTGGAGCATTCTTCTAGGATGATTTGAAAATTTTAAATGATGCGAAGGTTTTCGACCATAACGCAGCGGCGGATACGAGTGAAGGTCTTCGGTGTGGTAATGCCTTCTCCCGTGGTAGTTGCGATGGAGTAACTGAGGTATCCTTCGCCACCAAGTCCTAGGCCGGCAACGGAAGATCCGTTTTTGACGAAAATAGTGGTGTCCATTTCCTTTGCCATATGGGTCATATGATCAACATTGGTTGAGTGGATGACTGCGGAGTGGCGGTAGCCGTGCTCAGCATCTTTGGCGAGTGATACAGCTGTTTTAAAGTCAGATACGCGCACGATGGGCAACATGGGCATCATCTGCTCTTTCTGCACGAAGGGGTGGTCAGCGTCGGTTTCACCAAACACAAGATCGGTCTTGGCGGGGGAGCTGATACCTGCATGACCTGCAAGGATGGCGGCGTCTACACCGATGAGATCACGATTAAGAGCTGCCTGAGCGCATCCGCCGGCACCTGTTGAGATATCAAAGGCTACATTAGTCAGGCTGTCTACTTGGCTGGCATTGAGGCGAGTAGCTCCTGCCCGCTCCATGGCTTGCATGAAGGATTCGAAGACTGAATCAACTACGAAGACAGACTTTTCTCCAATGCAGAGCAGGTTGTTATCAAAGGCGGCACCCGCGATAATATTAGTGGCGGCTTTGTCGAGGTCAGCAGATTCATCAACGACAACGACAGGGTTACCTGGGCCAGCACATACTGAGCGCTTGCCGGACTTCATTGCAGCATCGACCACAGCTGGGCCTCCGGTGATTGCCATCAGGGCAATGTGTTCGTTCTTACAAATTTTTTCGAAGGTTTCGATGGTGGGCTCTTCGATCGTGCAGATGAGGTTATCGATACCCAGCTCTCGCTCGATAGCTTGGTTGTATGCACGAGTTGCCATGACGGCACTTTTAGCTCCCCCTGGATGAGGGTTGAAAACAATGGCGTTACCAGCAGCTACCATGCTGATAACATTTCCTGTGAGCGTAGGCACTGAGTGTGTGACTGGAAGAATAGCGCCAATCACTCCAAAGGGTGCGAATTCCTCAAGAGTAATGCCATTGTCACCACTCATGGCATTGGGGGCTAGCCATTCAACGCCGGGCACATGGCCGACAATCTGGAGCTTTTCAATTTTGTGATCGAGGCGACCAATTTTGGTTTCATCCAGTTCAAACTTACCCCAAGGCTCAGCATTCGCTATGCAGGTTTCCTTGACGATTTCAATCACTCGCTTGCGACCTTCAATACCCAGCTCCTTGAGTTGCAGGAAAGCCTTTTGAGCAGCCTCAGATGCCTGGCATACGTGGGCAAAAACACCATGTTTGCCTCCAATGCCAGGAGCTTTGCAGCATTCGTCTGCCGATGATGTGGCAGCTTGTTCAGCCGGAGCAGATGCGGCCGGTGGGGTGCTAGATGATGCAGGAGGATTGCCCAATTGTTGAATGACGTTTTCAACAACGTTGCGGAGGGTGTCTTGGTCGATGGTGTTCACTGCTATGTCGGTTGGTGTTAGTGTTAGTTACTCTTGTATATTTTGTTCCCCAAAACATCCACACTATCGATGATTGCAATGACAGCAGCATCGACAGGGAGCGGTTTGAGACCGGCAGCCTGTCTTGCAGAGCTGCCTTGACAAAACATCACCAAGTCACCTTCACCAGCTCCTACATTGTCAACGGCCACGATGGTGTTTACTCCGTTGCGAAAGGCAGCGGGGTTGTTTTCATCTACAAGCTTGGGACGTAGCAAAAATAGCTTTTTGCCCTGCATGCTATCGTCTTTCTTGGTTGCGACGACTTGGCCGATAACTTCTGCGAGAAACATAGTATTGGTTGAGGTGATGGATTAAAAGATGGGAGGCAAGTGCCTGCTATGGCGTAAGATACTGAAATGTTGACCGTTGTTGGCCAACAGTCAGTTTACTTCTTAGCAGCGCGCTTTGGCAACACATCAGAGGTAGAAGCGTCAGGACGTGCAATGACGTGAGCGCTGAGAACTTCACCGATTTGCTCTGCTGCAGATGCTCCTGCGTCGATAGCTGCTTTGACTGCTGCGACGTCACCTTCGACAACGACGTTGCACATAGCGCTTCCGATTTGGCGCATTGGTCCAGCAAGAGTAACGTTAGCTGCTTTGAGCATTGCGTCAGTGCCGTTAACAAGGCCTGCGAGGCCGCGGGTTTCAAGTATTCCTATTGCTTGTTTAGCCATGGTATTGTTTGGTTTGGTAGTTAGTTTAGTTGGTTAGTTTGTAGAAATGGTTAGCTGATTTTGCGGTGAACTTCGCGAGCAAGGACGAGTTCTTCGTTTGCTGGAATGACCGCTATCTTTACTTTGGAATCGTCTGCGCTGATGACGGATTCAGTTGCCATGCATGCGGCATTTTTTTCTTCATCGATGACAACGCCGAAATTTTCGAGGCCCGCACAAATCGCAGTGCGCAGCCATGGGTTATTTTCACCAATGCCTGCGGTGAAGACGATGGTGTCGAGACCACCGAGTTCGAAGAGAAAGCTTGATGCCCAGTGGCGTGCAGAATCAACGAGCATGTCGAGCGCAAGCTGGGCGTCCTTGTTGCCACGCTCAGAAGCATCACAGATGTCACGGAGATCATTGCTGACACCTGATACGCCTTGGAGGCCTGATTCTTTAGTGAGCTGGCGTTCGGCTTCTTCCATTGTGATGCCAAGAGCTTTGGTGGCATAGGGAAGTGCACCTGAATCGAGGTCGCCGACGCGGTTGTTTTGAGGGAGCCCACTTTGTGGTGAGAATCCCATGCTGGTTCCAACGGCAACGCCGTTGCGGATGCCTGTTACCGAGCTACTACCACCTAGGTGGAAGGAAATCACGCGGAGTGGCTCTCCTGAAATCTCTTGGGGGCCGTTGACGTAGAGGCCGCGAACAGATTCAGCTACATCGCTGCGTCCCATTAGCTCAGCTGAGCGTTCTGCAACGAATTTGTGGCTGGCTCCGTGGAAGCCGTAGCGCCGTATGCCTGCGTCATGCCATTCTTTGGGGACAGCGTAGCGAGCAGCTGCTTGGGGCACCCACTGGTAAAAGGCTGTCTCGAACAGGGCGACGAGGCGTGCATCGGGGAGGATTTGGCGGAATTGGCGAATACCCTCAGCATAGGGAGGGTTATGCGCCGGGGCTACCTCACGGAAGCCCTCGAGCGCAGCGATGACCGTATCATCAGCATCAACACAACCGCTCAGATCTTTGCCGAGCACGGTTTTAAAACCAACGGCATCAATGTCGTTGATTGATTTTAAGTTGCCTTGGTCGATTAGATCGGCCAGGGCTTGATTAATAACTTCCTCGTGATTGGTGACACGTTCAAAGCCGCCTGAGGCAATAACAACACCATTCGAACCGTCCATTTGATAGAGGCGGTATTTGAATGAGGTAGAACCTAGGTTGGCGATTAGGATGTGCATGACAACGAGTAGATATTAATCTTGAATTAGGATTTACTTAATCCAAGGGCCCATCTGACCGAGGTCTTCGTGTGGGCGTGGGATGACGAGGACGGAGTTGACTTCACCGACCTGTGCTGCAGCTTCTGCTCCAGCGTCAACGCCTGCTTTGACAGCGGCGACGTCACCAGTGAAGAATCCACAGACGAGACCTGATCCGATCTTGTCCCATCCAGTCATAGTAACGTCAGCGGCCTTGATGGCTGCGTCTGATGCTTCAATGAGGGATGTGAGTCCTTTTGCTTCAATAATTCCGAGTGCTTGTTTAGCCATGGTAATATTTTGTTAGTGGTTGTTCTGAAAGTAGTTTGTCAGATTAGAGATCAAATTGCTTGAGGAGTTCTGGGGCTGGGCGCGCGATGACGTGGGCGCTGACGAGCTCGCCTACGCGGCCTGCTGCATCTGCTCCGGCGTCAACAGCTGCTTTCACGCTGCCGACATCTCCTTGGATAAGGATGGTGAGAAATCCTGCTCCGATTTGTACTTGTTTTGTAATGTCGACGGTAGCTGCTTTTGCCATCGCATCAGCTGCTTCTACGCTGCCGACATAGCCTTTGGTTTCAATCATTCCGAGTGCTTTGCTCATAGTATTGTTGGTTGTGTTGTTTGGTTGCGGGTTAGTGTTATTGTGCGAATCCTATTATTTTATAAGCTCGCAGAAAGTATCAGGTTTAAGGCCGCATGCGTTGCCTTCATCGGTATCGATGTGAGCCTCTAAGTTGAAGCTTTCATCTACGCGGACGACGATGTTGTCGAAGGTGACAGAGCATGGGCTGTGGACTTTCATTTTCATGATGTCAAGGTGCTTGACGCCATAGAAGGCTGCGTCATCGGGGTGCATGTGCACATGCGGTTGGGCGCGAATGACGCCTTCATCCATTTTGAAATAACCGTTCGGACCCATCAACATGCAGCCTGGCGTGCCGGCGACGTCACCAGACATCCGAATGGGAATGTCAAAGCCAAGAGATATGGCGTCGGTGAATGCTAGCTCGACTTGGTTAAGGTCACGGCATGGGCCGAGAATACGAAGGTTGGAGATAACACGGCTGCGCGGTCCAATAAGAGTCACAGATTCCTTAGCAGCATAGGCGCCTTCTTGATAAAGGAATTTGTTGGGTGTCAGTTCATAGCCTGGACCGAAGAGAGCTTCGACAGCATCCTGAGTGAGGTGGCAGTGGCGAGCACTTATATTTACGACAAAACCTTTGGGCGCCTTGGCTTTCTCAGGAAGATTGATGCCCATTTCTTGGTAAACCTGCTCCCGAACCATATGTTCGATGACTGCTCTTGGGACGTTACTTTTTTGGGGAGACGACATAAATTTTTATGGATGACGCCTGTTTTTTTGCATGATAGGGTTGACAGGTCAACTAAAAACAAAGAAAAAACAAGAGAAACAAAACAAAACAAAGGAAAAGACCAAGGATCAAGGACTTAACTCTCATTCTAGAGAAATGACTCATGTTAGCGGCAGAAAGACATCATAAAATACTAGAGGCTCTGAAGGAACGTGGCTCCCTGCGTACTAAAGATGTTGCATTAGAGCTGGATGTCACGGATGAAACCATTCGTAAAGATTTTGAGTTGCTTGAGCACCAAGGGTTACTGGT
Organism: Akkermansiaceae bacterium; assembly: GCA_049631945.1. Lineage (GTDB taxonomy): Bacteria > Verrucomicrobiota > Verrucomicrobiia > Verrucomicrobiales > Akkermansiaceae > Oceaniferula. The sequence continues at coordinate 2,291 of JBNABE010000056.1, read as the reverse complement.
GAGATCGCACGGTGGAGCTATTCCTTCCAAGCGCGTCTTCCGGGAGCTTTCATTGACAGAGAGGCAGCTTATCAACCGAGAGTCGAAAAGCGCCATCGCCAAGGCAGCGGCCAAGAGAATCGAACCCGGAGAAACCATTTTTATCGATGCCAGCTCAACGGCACTCACGATAACGCAGTATTTACCAAGCTTTCACCACACTGTAATCACCAATGCACATGACGTTGTTGGTGCCCTTGCCGATGTTGAGAACATCGATTTAATATGTACGGGAGGTTTATTCGAACGTCGATCTCGGTCGATGATCGGGCTGGTAGCGGAGCGTACTTTGCATCGCTACAACATCCATCGCATGTTTTTTTCTGGTAGCGGTTTAGATCTTGAAAGAGGCGTGAGTGAGAGCAACTCTCGGCAAGCAGCCTTCAAAGAACATGTTATCGCAGCTGCTGAAGATGTTTGTCTACTGGCGGATGATTCAAAAATTGGGTCAAGATCAGCCTTCTTTTTTGCCCAATGTAATGAGCTTACCAGCTTGGTTACTACGAAGAACGCAGACCCCAATATTCTCGAATCATTGAAGAATATGGGCACGGAAATTATCCAAGCTTGACTTTAAACCCAATAATACCAAGAAAAACACAGCAAAAACGAAATTATGCAGGTATACATCTCAATTGACTTAGGAGCAGGATCAGGACGTTTGGTGGCAGGTGTTTATGATGAGGGTATCCTCAGCCTAGAGGAGGTTCATCGTTTCGAGAACAATGGGGTCGAAATCATGGAAGGCTGTTACTGGAACACGGTCGGCCTCTTTGAATCCATTCTTGAAGGCCTTCACAAGGCAAGTGAGAAATATGGTGATGCGATCGTGTCTATTGGTGCTGATACATGGGGCTGTGATTACGCCTTGCTGGACGAGCAGGGTAATATGCTCGGGGGGCACAGACAATATAGGGATCCTCGTATCGAGGGAATGCAGGAAGAAATGGAATCTCGTATGCCGATGTCAGATGTGTTTGCTCGCACTGGTGTTCAGCCTGCTTTCTACAACTCAAGTTTGCATCTGCTCGCTGAAGTCGTCAAAAACAACCCATGTTTCCAATTAGCGGATCGTTTGCTGTTCACTCCTGATCTCTTGGCTTATTGGCTCTGTGGAGTTCGCTCTAATGAGCGCACAGTAACTAGCACCAGTCAGCTATATGACCCGATTGCTCGTGATTGGGCATGGGAAGTGATCGACGCCCTTGGCTTGCCACGCAAGATGTTCGGCAATATTGTATCCTCTGGCACCGTTCTGGGACCATTGACAGCGGCTGTTGCAGACAAAGCCGGTGTAAAACATGCCGTGCAAGTAGTCGCCTCGGCTGGGCACGATACTGCCTCTGCTGTCGCCGGTTTGCCCATGGAGCGCGGTGGTTTATGGCTATCTTCGGGGACTTGGTCTATTTTGGGTGTTGAGTCTGAAAAGCCAGTGACCACGCCCGAGGCATTCGAGGCAAAATTGTCTAACGAGGGAGGTGTGAATAAAACAACGCGTTTGCTGCATAATGTCTCAGGTTTATGGATCATTCAGGAATGTCGCCGTTATTGGGCCGATCGTGGTGAGGAGATGAGCTATGCTGAGCTTGCTCGATTGGCTGAGGAGGCGCAACCACACACCGCTTACATCGATCCTAATGACCCAGTATTTGCGACACCAGGCGACATGCCTGAAAAAATTGCAGCCTTTTGCGAGAAGACAGGGCAGGCCGTTCCTCAAACCAAGGGGCAGTTGCTTCGTGTTGCCACGGAAAGCCTCGCCCTCAAGTATCGCCAAGTCGTTGAATCCTTACAGGCTGTAACTGGTCGCTCTTTTGATAAGCTCAACGCAGGTGGTGGTGGTATTCAAAACGCTCTGCTAGCTCAGGCGACAGCAGACGCGCTAGGGATTCCAGTTGTTGCAGGACCAGTCGAAGCGACATCTTGTGGAAATATTATTACCCAAATGGTTGCAACTGGTGATTTGGCAGATATCACTGCTGGCCGTTCGTTGGTTGCAAAATCTATGGAAACGACTACATACAAGCCGCAAGCCACTGGTGATTGGCAAGAACCTTACCAAAAGTTTCTCAACTTAATCGCATAACATTTCGCTACAAATACACGCAATACAGATAAAACATCATAGCTATGAAAACCGTATTTAACAAAGATAACATGCCCAAAAAAGGTCAACTTCCAGACCCCCAAACGTCGAGTCTTCCTCCAACATGGGGGGGGGCTTTGGGGAGGCCAAAATCCACCAGAGTCGG
>JBNABE010000055.1:0-11902 GCA_049631945.1 Akkermansiaceae bacterium | reverse complement strand
GCACAGTGCATGAACCGCTGGGGGAAAATAGTGTCCTCGACGACAGATATGCCAGGGGTTACAGCAAAAAGTGAGGTAAATTGAGCCTGCATGTCAGTCGGGAAGCCAGGAAAAGGGGCTGTGACGATGTTCGCGCCCTTGGGGTCCTTGCCTGGTTTTACGGTACAGCTGGTGCCGGTTTCGTTAAATTCGACGCTGTGGCCGGATTCGATGAGTTTTTCAGATGAAGGTTTAAGGTCTTGTTCGCATACGCGGTGCAAGGTGACGCCGTTTTCTGGGCAGCCTGCCATGGCAGCAGCTACCATGAATGTTCCGGCCTCAATGCGGTCGGGAATCACGGTGTGCTCGACACCCTTAAGCTTTTTGACCCCTTCAATGGTGATGCGGCGAGTGCCAGCGCCATTTATTTTCGCTCCCATTTTGTTGAGAAAGTTGGCTAGATCAACTACTTCCGGTTCGCAGGCCGCTGACTCAATAATGGTTGTTCCTTCGGCAAGTACTGCTGCCATCATAAGGTTGTCAGTGCCTAATACAGTGGGTCCGTGCTTGCCACGGAGGTCCACTTCTTTGCCGTGAAGTCCATTCAGGGCTTCCATGATCATGTTGCCACCCTCCATGTTGATGTCTGCACCTATGCCCTCGAGGCCTTTGAGGTGGAGGTCAACTGGCCTATCGCCAATAACGCAACCGCCGGGTAGGGAGACGCTCGCTTTGTGAAGTCGAGCAAGCAGGGGCCCCATGACGCAAATGGAGGCACGCATTTTCCGAACAATTTCGTATGGGGCGTTATGGTCAATATTGGCTGCGGTAATGCGAACGGTGCCACTTGAGCGCTCTACTTCTGCACCCAATGCGGTGAGGATTTGAAGCATGTAGTTGGTGTCGGAGACATCGGGGACTCTGCGAATAATGCAGGTCTGATCAGTTAGAAGAGTGGCAGCTAGAATGGGTAGTGAGGCATTCTTCGAGCCAGATATGTGAACGGAACCTTTGATAGTAGATCCGCCGTGTACGAGAAGTTTGTCCATGTGGGTGTTGAGTTATGAGTGGGTCGCGTTGGCAGATTGTCTGTCGGCGTGCTCTAATTGAGTTTCTTGGGTCTCGCTAGGTGGGTTGACTGGTGGTGGTGATCCTGGAATTTTTGCAATGGGGAATCTGGCTACACCATTAAGATCATGGTGTGTTTTGATATCTATGAATTCATTGTCGCTAAGCATAGCTTCTACAGCAGTAGCTTGATCATAACCAATTTCCAAAGCAACGATACCGCCTGGGTGAAGGTGGCGGGGAGCTTGCTTAATGAAATCGCGCAGGATGTCCAGTCCATCTTTACCTCCATAAAGTGCAAGTGCTGGATCTTTTTGAACTTCGGCGGATAGTGTGTCTTCCTCGGAATCGGCAATGTAGGGCAGATTAGCGGTGATGAGATGAAATTTACGATCTTCTAGTTTTGAGAAGAGATCAGACCAAAGAAGTTCGATTCTCCCGAGTCCAAGAAGTGTTGTGTTTTCCTCTGCCAGTGATAGTGCATCATGTGAGATGTCGGATAGTGTTGCTGCGTGACACTTTCCACCGAGTTCTGCTGCCAAACTCAAACCAAGAATGCCGCTGCCTGTTCCTAGATCGAGTAAGCTCAAGCTCTGGGGTAATTCTTGTTCAAGAATGATGGAGACAAGTTCCTCGGTTTCTGGGCGAGGAATAAGGGCACGCGAGTCAGTTTTAAATTCGCGACGGTAAAATTCAACGCTACCGAGGATATGTTGCAATGGTTCTCCGTTAGCGCGTCTTTTAAGTTTCTCACGAAGCGGGGTAAGTTCATCCTCGGTCATCGGTCTGTCAAACTGCATGTATAGCTCAACTTTGGAGCAGCCAAGCTGATGGGTGACGAGTAGCTGCATATTACGCCGTGCGTCATCTATACCCTTACTTTCTAAGTAAGTGGTGCCTTTTTCGATGGAGTCGAGGACGGACGTCATGGGATATGGTGATCTTGTGGCAGATGCTAAATCAGTATGGGTTTTGTTGTTTGAGGCAGGTCAACTTCCGAGGGTGGCCCCGGGAAGTGATCTTTAATGTAGTTGTCCCAAAATTTACGGGTTTCATCTGAGATGGTCGCCGCGATTTTTGTTTCGCAGTCATCACAGATAAGTAAGGGGAATGGCCCTTTGAGAAGTTGGTCACCGGCAAACATGGCCCCAAGGGTGAAGCTCTTTGTCTCTGAGCGAGGCTTGTCGCAGGTGACGCAAGCTTCTATGTAAGCCTCGGTCTGGGAGTCGTGTGAGAGCTTTGCGAGACGAGTATCCATGTCTGCGTTGTCATGCATGAAGTCGAACATAGCAACGCGCGAATTTTCTGAAAGTTGCTCGTTCATTCGCTCTCTGCATGGCAAACACATAGCGAACTCAAAGACGCACTCGTCACCAACGAAGGATTGGTTGATGATATACATTTCTGCTTCGCGTAAAAGGCAACCGCAGTCGCAACATTCTGTGAATGCCTGATCAGTCTCGTAGGAATGGAATGTGGTGATCACTTCAGTCGTGATAGTCTTGTGTTAAGAGATTTCTAGTGTGACGGGGCAGTGGTCAGAGCCAAGCACATCCGAGAGGATGTCTGCAGCTGTGACTCGATCTATCAATGCGTGGGATACGCAAAAGTAGTCGAGACGCCAACCTATGTTCTTACCTCGAGCTCCGGCACGATAGCTCCACCATGAATATGCATCAGTCTTGTCAGGATAAAAGTAACGATACGTATCGATGAAGCCCTGATTCGTTATGTTGTCAAAGTTGGCTCGTTCTTCATCAGAGAAACCTGCTGAATTTCGATTTTGCTTGGGTCGGGCAAGGTCAATTTCTTGATGGGCAACGTTCAGGTCTCCGCAGAAGATGACAGGTTTGCTGCGTTCGAGGTCTTTGCAGTAATTGAGAAAGTCAGAGTCCCATTGCTGGCGGTAGGGTAGTCTGCGTAGCTCATTTTGTGAGTTGGGCGTGTATACAGTGACCAAGTGAAAGTCCTCAAACTCGGCCGTGATGACGCGACCCTCGGTGTCGTGTTCATCAATGCCAATGCCGTAGCTGATACTTAGAGGTTCGTGTTTGGAGAAAATTGCAGTGCCTGAGTAGCCAGGTTTTTCGGCTGCGTTCCAGTAGGTTTTGTAGCTAGCGAGTTCGAGTGGAAGGTCAACCTGTTCGGCGCGAGCTTTGGTTTCTTGTATGCAAAGAATGTCAGGTTGATGTTCACTGATAAACTCGGCGAAGTTTTTTTTGATAACGGCACGTATGCCGTTCACATTCCAGGAAATGAGTTTCATAAAAAAAGGTGGTAGGCGGCTAACCCGGAGGCCAATTGAGTTTTCGCCCAGCAAGAATATGAAGATGGAGATGAGGAACTTCCTCTCCGCCATCGTGGCCGTTATTGATGACCGTTCGAAAGCCAGAATCAGCGAAACCTTCCTGCTTGGAGACTTTGTTTGCGGTTAGCAGAAGATGGCCAAGTATTTCACAATCATCATTAGCTGTTTCGGAAATTCTTACAATGGGCTTTCGCGGCACAATAAGCAAGTGGACTGGGGCCTGGGGGTTGATGTCTCTGAAACATATGCATAGGTTGTCTTCATAGACAATGTCCGCAGGTATTTCTCGGTCCGCGATTTTTTCGAATAGGGTTTTATCCGGCATGTCTGTCTATTGTGTCAAGTTAAGCCTGATTTCTCTCTCATTAGGGAGCGTGGAGTGACCGTGTGTTTTGAGGAAGTCGAGAATTTCGCCATGGAGTAGCTCACAGGGGTTAGTCCAGCGCTCCACTCCGCGCAGGACTTTAACGCAGTCACGGGTGCCTGTGAAGTAGAGCTCCTCAACACCATGCATGCGAAGGTCTTCGATCTCATCGTGTATTTGATTGAAGAATGCTAGTTCGAAGCCATTGCCTGCCTCTTTAGCGGCTCGCATCAGGGATAAGGTTACTGGTGGTGAGATGAGGGGGAGCGTGCTTGCGATAGCTTGGCAACCGATACGCTCGAGCATTCTACGAACTCTGGAATGTAGTTCTTCGATGGTAAGAACGCGCAGCGAGCATTTGTTCTCCAGATAATGGATGATGCCTTCCATAAGATCGTCGATGAATGGAAAGTCTTCTCTTTCTGCTGCAATAGCTCCACGTATGATGGTCTCGCGTAGCCACTGGGTGTCATAGCCGGTCACTTGATGACGACCTACTTGCAAGACCGGGCGATTACCGACAAGGCATATCATAGGTGATGGTAGTATGGTTGTGCAGGATGCATATTAGCAGTGAGGTGAGAGTGGGGATGAATTTACCTATACTACTCTTTGAAGAGTTTGCGCTGATATGGATCTCTCGATGAGCGGCGCTCAAGTGCCTGAATTTCGCGAATAAATTCGCCGACATCTTCGAATTGGCGATAAACAGATACGTAACGAACGTAGGCTACGGGGTCGATATCATGTAGCTTGGACATGACCTTCGGGCCGATACTGCTGGAAGGGACTTCCGAAAGGTGGTCTTTGTGAAGCTCGGTAAGTATTTCCTCAACGGCACGATCAAGTCGGTCCATGTGAACGGGGCGTTTTTCGCATGCTTTGACGAGGCCTCTGAATATTTTTTCGCGATTGAGAGATTCACGAGTGCCGTCACGTTTCACGACCTGGAGCTCGGTGCGCTCAATTTGCTCGTAGGTGGTGTATCGGTAGTCACATGCGAGGCATACTCTGCGCCGACGCGTGGTGGTGCCGTCCTTCGACATTCTAGAGTCGATGACCTTGTCTTTGAGAGATCCACACTGAATACAACGCATAATATCGGTAGCTCATGCAAGCTGATGTTGCGAAGACTAAGGTAGTATATGTTGTATCTACAAAGATAAAATCATACAATATTGTGTTGTTGCAGATGATTTTTAATAGATCGGTAAAGTATTTTTTAAATACTTAGGGTCGCATCTGAAATCACTCTTGTATGCTCAAAAAAAAGGGCTGTTAGTGCGCCGTTTGTGAATAACTCAAAGATTATTTTATGAGCTTTTTTTTGCCGGGGCTTTGATGATTCCCTCGGCTGTTTCTTTTTTGAGCCTTAATTGACCACATGCAGCGTTGATGTCGCCGCCTTTCTCGAGTCTAAGTGTAGTGTTGATACCTTGGTTTGCGATGATATCACGGAATGCAATGCAATGGCTCTCGCTGGGTCTTTTCCATGTGAGTCCTTCAACCGTGTTGTAGGGAATGAGGTTCACCTTGGCGTTGATGCCTTTTGCTCGCTTCGCTAGTATTGCGGCTTGTTCAAGGTCATCATTCACTCCTTCTATGAGTATGTATTCTAGCGATATTTTTTGCTTCTTGTGAGTGCGCCAGTAGTGGAGGGCGTCAAATAACTCATTGATGGGATATTTTTTGTTGATCGGCATGATCAGATCACGAACTTCATCCGTGGCGCCATGAAGTGAGATGGCTAATCTAATGGGGGCAGGGAACTCGGCAAGTTTGCGGATTTGAGGGGCTAGGCCCGATGTCGAGACAGTGATACTCCTCGCTCCTATATTGAGACCCCAATGACCGGTGATGACTTCGAGTGCTTTGGTGAGATTTGTGAGGTTGGCGAGTGGTTCGCCCATGCCCATGAAAACGATGTTGTTGATAGCCTCACCTGAAATTTTCTCCACTGATAGCATTTGGCCAATGATCTCAGCGGCAAGAAGGTTGCGGGTGAAGCCCGCGAGACCTGATGCGCAGAACTTACAGCCGTAGGCGCAGCCGACCTGAGATGAAACACAGATGGTCTTACGTGCTGATTGCTTGCCTTTGAGTCCTATGGAGGCAGGGATAAAGACAGTTTCAACATAGCGGCCGTCGTGCAGACGAAATAAGAATTTACGCGTGGTGTCAGCAGCACCCTTGGTCTCAATGTGCTGCAGGTTATTGAGATGGTAAGATTGAGAGAGTTGTTCACGTAAGTTGGCAGGTAAGTTGCTCATCTCTTCGATGTCATTGACGCGCTGCCTGTAGATCCACTCCATCGTTTGTTTGACGCGATAGGGCTTCTGCCCCATTTCGGCATAGAGGGTCTCCAAATCGCTAAGGGAGTATCCCAATAGTGATAAGGATTCTGGTTGCTTGGCTAGTTTAGTGTCACTCACGCGGGGCTTTTATCATGAATTTAAGGAATGGCACGGATGTTTTGCCTCTGTCTTGTCGATGGATGTGAATGACGAATTCAGAGGTGAATGAAGCTTGATTATAGTAGGATTTAATTAATGCTGTGCTTGTTGACCAACTATTACTAAAATCTGTCATGAGCCAAATTGCTAATAATCTCGTAGAAACTGTAGGAAATACTCCACTCGTAAAATTAAACAATGTCACTAAAGGATTGGAGGCGGAAATCTTGGTGAAGGCTGAGTTTTTCAACCCGCTCTTCAGCGTGAAAGACCGCATCGGGCGCTCGATGGTCGAGGCCGCGGAAAAAGATGGTTTGCTAAAGTCAGGGGGGACGATCATTGAACCAACGTCCGGAAATACTGGTATTGCTCTGGCTTTTGTTGCTCGTGCTAAAGGTTATCGGTGTGTTTTGACCATGCCTGAAACGATGTCTCTTGAACGTCGTGTGCTATTGCGCATGCTCGGAGCAGAAATTGTTCTGACACCAGGGCCAAAGGGTATGGGCGGAGCAATTGCCAAGGCAAAGCAGCTCATTGAGGAGGCTGGTGATGGGGCTTTTGGTCCCAGCCAGTTTGATAACCCAGCGAACCCTGAGGCGCATCGTCAAACGACGGCTGAGGAGATTTGGTCTGCGACAGACGGCAAGATTGATGCGTTTGTTGCTGGTGTTGGTACTGGCGGAACAATTACTGGTGTTGCTGAAGTTCTTAAGCCGAGATCGAGTATGCATGTGGTGGCTGTTGAGCCAGCAGCAAGTCCTGTGATATCAGGCGGGCAGCCAGGGCCACACAAGATTCAGGGTATTGGCGCAGGCTTTATTCCCGGTAACCTCAACGTAGATGTTATCGATGAGACAATTTCTGTGACTAATGAAGATGCTTTTGAGACAGCTCAAGCGGTGGCACAGAATGACGGGTTGCCAGTGGGTATCTCCAGCGGGGCGAATATTTGGTCAGCTATTCAGTTGGCCAAACGTCCTGAGTTCAAGGGTAAGCGCATTGTGACGGTTGCTTGTAGCTCCACGGAGCGTTATCTGAGTACGCCTCTCGCCGAGCATATCAGACAAGAGGTGAGCCAACTGCCTGTTTCTGATATTTAATTCAGATAAAGATACTGGATTGATGGATAAGCAGGAGATCAAGGATGTCATCCTCGACATGGGTGCTAAGGCGCGCGCGGCTGCGCATGCTTTAGCTGTTTTGAGCGCTGATGAGAAGAATCAGATTTTGTGCGCTATGGCATCTTCCTTGCGGGAGCAAGAGTCAGGCATTCTTGATGCTAATGCAAAAGATATAGCAGCAGGCGAGTCTAATGGGTTGACCGCTGCAATGCTTGATAGGCTTCGTCTCGATCATGACAGGATTAATGCGATTGCTACTGGCATCGAAGAAGTGGCGGCCCTTGCTGATCCAGTAGGTGAGGTGCTGAGTGATTGGGTGCGTCCTAATGATGTGCACTTTGAGCAAGTACGTGTTCCCATTGGTGTGATAGGTATCATTTATGAAAGCCGACCCAATGTGACGAGTGATGCAGCAGTGCTTTGCCTCAAATCAGGAAACGCAACGATTTTGCGAGGTGGATCTGAAGCGATTCACTCTAACAAGGCGATTGCTGCGGCGCTCCAATCAGGAGGGGAGATGGCAGGCTTGCCGGCTAATGCAATTCAGTTGATCCCATTTACCGATCGAGAAAGTGTAAGTGTGATGGCTTCGATGGATCAGTGGCTCGATGTGATCATTCCGAGAGGGGGTAAGGGTCTCATTGAGACGGTCGTCTCTTTGGCTCGTATGCCGGTGATTAAGCACTATGATGGCATCTGCCACACCTATATTGATAAGGGTGCTGATCTGGAGATGGCGGTGGCAATCGCTGATGATGCGAAGACTCACAAACCAGGTGTTTGTAATGCTCTAGAAACTTTGCTAGTGCACAAAGACTTAGCCGCTGATTTCTTGCCGCGAATCGCAGATGTATATCAACAAAAGGGTGTGGAGATGCGTGGTGATAAGCTTGCACTAGAGGTTCTCGGAGATCGTGCTATCGCGGCTTCAGACGAGGATTGGGATACGGAGTATCTTGATCTAATTATCGCTATCAGGGTGGTGGGCTCAATGGCTGATGCCATCCAGCATATCAATACGCACAGCTCACGACATAGTGACTGTATTGTGACCTCTGATCAGTCCCGTGCACAGCTGTTCATGACTCAAGTCGACAGTGCCTGTGTTTTCCACAATGTCTCAACTCGTTTCAGTGATGGCGGAGAGTTTGGCTTCGGAGCGGAGATTGGTATCTCGACTGATAAGCTGCATGCACGTGGGCCAATGGCGCTTCGGGAACTTACTTCTTACCAGTATAGAATCAGAGGTGACGGGCAGATACGCGCAAAACACGCGACTACTTAAGTGTCTGACGGCAGGCTGTATTATTTGCCTTTAGGGTCTTTTTTGTAGCCTAATCAGGGAATACAATCGCTCTGTTTTGGTGAATAATGGTTCGGTCATTTACATGTAAGCGAATGCCGCGTGCTAGCGCGTCTCTCTCGCAGTCGCGACCGAGGCGCATCAAGTCCTTGGGCTTGTGGAAATGCTGTACGCGTTTGACTTCTTGCTCGATAATGGGGCCGCCATCAAGCTCAGTTGTCACGTAGTGGCATGTGGCTCCAATGAGCTTGACGCCACGCTCATAAGCTTGTCGGTATGGGTTAGCTCCAATGAATGCCGGTAGAAAAGAGTGATGAATATTAATGATTTTACCACTGTATTCATCGCAGAACCATGTGGGTAAGATCTGCATGAAACGAGCGAGAACGGTGAGCTCAACATTCTCATCATCCAAGAGGCTTTTGATTTTTTGGAAGCCAGCCTCTTTGTTGTCACCATCAAGATTGATTTGATGGAAGGGGATGCCTGCTTGCTCGGCGATTTTTTGACAGTTGTCTCGATTGCCGATGATGGAGGTGATTTCAATGGGCATTTCACCAAGCTTGGTTCTCCACAAGATTTCGTTGAGGCAGTGGTCCGTCTTGGTTACTAAGACAGCCGTGCGCATCTTGTAGGGTAATTCACGAAAGTGCCATGAGGCAGATAGTGATTTACCGAGTGTGTTGAAGCCCAATATGAAATCTTCTATGCTTACTTTTAGGTTGGTGGTGTCTATCTCTACGCGAGCGAAAAACTTGTTTTGTTCATCATCGGTGAACTGTGAGAATTCACACAAGTTGGCCTCATAATCGGCAACGTAAGACGCGATTTTGGCTACGATGCCGTGCTGATCGGGGCAGTCTATTTTTAAGATGAGTCCTTGCATGTCGGGTAGTGTGGGGTGAATGGTTGGCAGTATTGCAAATACAGTGTCTGATGCGAGCTGAAATAGTGAGGATGGTGAAAGGCTATTTACCAGCGGCCCATAACGGCAGAAAAGGTGAGAATGGACGATTCTCCTTTTTTGAGTAGTGAGTTGCCAATGGTGGCAGATGGAAGGTTAGCTGCTAAAAACGGACTGTTGGTGAACTTACCGGTATCGGTCTGGATTGACCCCTCGCGGATATGACCTCCATAAGGGTCGATGTATTTTATGTTGAAAGTGTTTGTGTTGTTTTCGATGGTGGTAGTCGTTTCTATAATGACGATGAAGTGGGCACTTATGGGCCACCATGATTTAGTTTTGAGCTCTTTGCTATTGCGGTAGGCATATCGTCTTATGCACAAGATGGGAGGTAATCCTTTCTTGAGTGATTTTGCAATTCGTTTGTGGCTGCGATGCAGGAGCTCAGTAGATGGTTCATCATGCTTGCGTGCCAATACCTCGTATTTAATCTTAGGCAGCCAATGGTAGTCGCACATCTCGTTAGCAACATCATGAAGGTCGACGAGATTCATTCCTCGTTGGTTCCAGCGCTTAACACCCTGAATATGCCTCGAGGGTTTGAGCCCCCACCTAGAAATCACATAGTTGATGCGTGTTTTACTGTCGTCTCCCGGCACGGCGTTGAAAGCCCTCTGCCATTTTTTGGAGCCATAATGGAAGGCGTTTAGCAACGAGGCTGGACCGCAAGCATTGCCATGAGCCCTGCGTTGGTTGGTCGGAGAGGCGTCTTGATTATAGGCGCGGATTACCTCCTCGCCCGAAAGCATTGAGTAGGTGGCAAACAAGACGAAAATGGAGGGCCAGAGGTTCATCAATTTAGTCAGACACTAGTCAGCGCTTAAATATAAAACATGGGTGTTTGGGTGCCTAGTGAGTCTAATGTGATGGAGCTTAGCTCTTTGCAGAGTGACTCGTGTACTTGATTCCATGCATCGTGGATGGCTCTTCCTGATTCACCTTCGCCGGGAACGTGACTGCTCAGCATGCCTGGATCAGCAGCTTTGGTGATGTCTAAGAGATTGATTTCCCTCGGGTCGCGAGCCAGAAGATAGCCACCCGTTTTTCCTCTCTTGCTAATAATAAGATCACCGCGCTTGAGGTCATTGAGGATTTGGACTAGAAAGTTTGCGGAAACTGCTTCACGCTGGGCGATGTCGTCAAGCTGTGTCAAAGTTTGTCCGTCATGATGTTGTGCAAGTTGAACCATGGCACGACAGGCATACTCAAGTTTCTGTGAAATACGCATAGAGAGAATGGAACATAAAAAAGAAAATAATACCAGCGCCAAGCCTGTGAACCTTTGCAGCGGATCATTGCTTAGAAGTGTTGACCTAGAGCGTATTTGGAATGCGATACGCGATGCGGCTATTCTTATGTCAAAGAATGAGCCTCATTTGATGCGTATGCTCGACGATGTGGTTATTAGCCGTGGTAATCTAGCCGAAAGTCTTGCTGTTCGTTTGGCCCGCAGGATGTCGCGTGAGGATATGCAACGCGCCGAGCTTCAGCCTTTGCTAGAGGATGTTCTTAAGTCAAATGAACGTATTTTGCTAGCAGTTGCTGGAGATATGAGGGCGATCGTGGATCGTGACCCTGCGTGCAGCTCTGCACTCGAGCCTTTGTTATTTTATAAGGGGTTTTTGGCAATTTCAGCCTATCGAGTTGCTCACAGCCTTTGGCTGGATGGTCGTAAGTCTTTAGCGCTTTATTTTCAGAGTATAGTCAGTGAGACTTTTGCCGTCGATATTCATCCTGCAGCTCAGATTGGTTGTGGCATCTTATTAGACCACGCTACCAGTATTGTAATTGGAGAAACTTCGATTGTTGAGGATAATGTGTCTATTCTTCATGAAGTCACTCTCGGCGGTACTGGCAAAATGACAGGTGATCGTCACCCGATTGTAAGGTCTGGTGTCCTGATCGGTGCAGGCGCGAAAATATTAGGCCGTGTGGAGATTGGCGAGTGCGCCAAAATTGGTGCAGGAAGTGTTGTGCTCAATGATGTGGCACCACACAAAACGGTGGCAGGTGTTCCTGCTGTTCTCATGGGGCAGCACACGGAGGGAAGCCCTGCATTGGATATGGATCAGCAACTCTTTGAGGGTAACGCGATTTGAATAGCGCTGGCGTATCAACCCGGGTCGACGGCGACAATTCGGCCTTTGCTCAAATCATAGGGTGTCAGTTCCAGCTGCACTCTACATGTCGGCTTGATCTCCTTGTGCAGGGCGATCATGGCTTTGGCGACATGGCCAACAATTATTTTTCCATTAGGTAATTCGACTTGGTAAATGTTCTCTTTCGGCGAATCAATAATGGTTCCGCTTGTCTTGATAGGTGGGTCAAACATGGTGAGTTGT
>JBNABE010000054.1:0-12044 GCA_049631945.1 Akkermansiaceae bacterium | reverse complement strand
AACACCCAGCCATGAGTCAACTTCCTCAATGCTGGTATTAGGAAAATACTCTGCCTTGTTGTATTGCAAAACGAGCTCCACTTCGTTCCAATCGAGCCCGACACGGGCTCCATTTTGCATCAGATTTACCAAAGCCGATTTGCACGCCGATGCCTTCTTTGGATCACAACTTACCACAAAGACCAAGGAGTCACAATTGGACATGACAAGTTGATTAGCAGCTTGATGCAGCGGGCTTCCAGATAGCGCGTATAATTCAACCCTGACAAATGGCCCATCCGGAAGAGGTTCTGGTAATATAAATTCTGCCCGAATAATCTCAGCATTAGAAATCAATGCCGTTCTCAAAGCCGATTGATCATACTCCTCGGCAACATTCTTGATGATTTCTTTTTTGCCCGAATCAACTTGGCCAATAATGGCAATTTTCAGAAGAAGCTCACCAGATTTAGACAGCCGTTTTGCCATGAGATACGTTAATCTAACATATAATTAAGCAAAAGAACTGAACAAATGTTCAAACCCAATTTGATCAAATTAGTTTATTCAACTCTCTGGCAACAATAATCAAGGTTTCTTTTACCCCTGGTGCATACGGACCTTGCTGCAAGACCGCTAGAGTCGTGTCTCCCTCAGTTATAAAATCGACTGAACCGCTGCCAAAGTTGAGCTCCATATGGTCTGGGTCACCTAGTCCGAGTGAGGTAATGGCTGAGCGAAAACCTTCCAACGCCTGTTTTTCTTGCCCCCCAACGGTGGCAACTGTGCCTATACCAGTTAGGTTACGCGCCTTCTGAATCATTTCATTAGCATCTAATACATGATCAACACCAAAAATAGCTCGTATTTCAAGCTGTTGCATACCTGCGGATGCAGATGAGGTGTGAGTGGGTGTAGGAACTGGTGGGACTTCGGATTCTTGATTTGTCATAACTTGCGAATTGTTAATGGTTTCAGCATCGGATGCTGCAGGTTGATCGTCTGATGACGATGAAGGTTCAGGGTTTTCTACCAGTGAATCGACCACTGGTTTGAAAGGCGCAGGAACAGCAGCGAAATCTTGTTGCGGTTCAAGCTTGGCCTTTGCCTCCTCATAATTGTCTGGAGAATCAGCAACAGCCTTGAATGGGGAGTCACTCACCGAGGCTGAGCCATCGTCACCCTCAGTATCATTTTCTCCAAAGCCACCCATGCTAAAAGGTTTGGCAGCAGATTCATCTGAGCTTTCAACGCGTGCGAAAGGAGATGAATCATCCTTTGTTGCATCAGATTCTTGGTCAGCCGCGCTGAATGGGCTTGCCTCGCTCTCATTACTGTCAGCTTCCGAATCGGCTTTGTTACCTCCTGATGCGATACTAAATATTCCTTTCTTAGACATTACTAGATTTGGTTAATTGTTAGCCTACTTTTCTATCGTGACTCAGTTTAATATAACGATTCTGTGATTGTTATCCACACAATAATTCATCAATTTTTATCAAACAACACATTACCTTTTTCCACACTCACTTTAATTGAATCGCCGTCTTGAAACTTACCTTCAAGCACTTCAAGACTCAGTGGATCCAGTAAATACCGCTGAATAGCACGTTTGAGTGGACGCGCTCCATAAACTGGGTCGTAACCTTGATTGGCGATCAGCTCTTGAGCCTCGGCCGACAGAGCCAAACCAATTCCTTGCTTAGCCAAGCGCTCACGTACGCGCTCAAGTTGCAAACCAACAATTTCCTTAAGTTCATCTCTCTGAAGTCGATCAAAAATAACAGTTTCATCGATACGGTTAAGAAATTCAGGACGAAAATGAGCTCTGAGCGCTTCGATCACCTTCGCCTCTCTTTGTTCAGCATTTTGCTCTTCCATCATGAACTGGCTACCAATATTTGATGTCATGATTAAAACCGTGTTGCGGAAATCAACGGTTCTTCCCTGCCCATCTGTAATGCGCCCGTCGTCAAGGACTTGCAGCAATACATTGAAAATATCAGAATGTGCTTTTTCAATCTCGTCAAAAAGTACTACGGAATATGGATTTCGCCTAACATGCTCGCTCAGCTGCCCTCCTTCTTCGTAACCGACATAACCAGGAGGAGCTCCGATTAGACGAGCTACACTGTGCTTTTCCATATACTCAGACATATCGATACGAACCATAGAGTGTTCGTCATCAAACAAAAATTCTGCGAGAGCTTTCGACAGCTCAGTTTTTCCAACCCCTGTGGGACCAAGAAAGAGAAATGATCCAATAGGCCGGTTTTCGTCTTGCAAGCCTGCTCGAGCACGGCGCACAGCATTTGAAACAGCAACGATTGCATCGCTCTGCCCTATCACCCTCTTTCCGATCCGCTCCTCCATCTTCACAAGTTTTTGTCTTTCACCTTCTTGGAGTCTACTTACAGGAATGCCTGTCCATGAAGATATCACGCGTGCAATATCTTCCTCAGTCACCTCCTCTTTGAGGATACGTGAGTCGGCTTGCAATTGAGATAACTTCTTCTGGGCATCAGCAAGATCTTTTTCGGCGTCTGGCAAGTTTCCATAGGTAATTTCTGATGCGCGATTAAGGTTGCCCAGCCTCTGAGCCTGCTCAGCCTCGTTCCGAAGCTCCTCGATACGCTCTTGGGCATTTCTCACAATATCGATGACATCTTTCTCATTCCTCCAGCGCGCCATCAGCGTAGCTGACTCCTCTTTCAGGTCAGCCATCTCTTCCGTTACTTTAGTGAGTCTCGATGCACTGGCTTCATCATTTTCCTTGGCCAAAGCCTGACGCTCCATTTCCAACTGCATCACTTGGCGTTCAATACGATCGATCTCAGTCGGCATCGAATCTAATTCAATCTTCAATCGTGAAGCCGCTTCATCAACCAGGTCAACTGCCTTGTCTGGTAAGAAGCGGTCTGTAATGTAGCGATCAGATAACTGTGCTGCGGCAACGATTGCCCCGTCCTTGATGCGTACGCCATGATGAACCTCATAGCGCTCTCTCAAGCCCCTCAAAATTGCAATCGTACTATCCACACTGGGCTCCTCACAACGCACGGGCTGAAAGCGCCGTTCGAGCGCGGCATCTTTCTCTATATACTTTCTATATTCATCCAGTGTCGTAGCGCCGATGGTGTGCAATTCACCGCGAGCTAGCTGGGGTTTGAGGAGATTAGAGGCATCCACAGCCCCTTCGCTGGCACCAGCTCCGACAATGGTATGTAGCTCATCAATAAAGAGGATAATTTCACCCTCGGACTCCGTCACCTCTTTCAAAAATGCCTTAAGCCGGTCTTCGAACTCTCCTCGATATTTAGCACCTGCGATCATGCCGCCAAGATCCATCGCAATTAAGCGTTTGTTTTTCATCGAGTCAGGCACATCCCCGCTAATGATCCGACGAGCAAGACCTTCAACAATCGCGGTCTTACCCGTACCCGGCTCTCCTATAAGCACTGGATTGTTTTTGGTTCGCCTTGATAACACCTGCATAATTCGACGAATTTCCTCATCACGGCCAATGACAGGATCAATCTTGCCCTCTCTTGCTTTGGCCGTCAGATCTGTGCCGTATTTCTCCAAGGTTTGGTATTTACCCTCAGGGTCCTGATCAGTCACTTTTTGACTGCCTCGGATTTCCTTCAACGCCGAATCAGCTTTTTCCCTGTCCAAGCCTGCCTTCTTAAGTAATTTTCCCGCTGGAGAATCTGAATCTAAATTACCTAATAAAAAATGCTCAACGCTCAGGAAGTCGTCCCCCATATCCTCGCGAACCTTGTCTGCGGCATCTAAGCTGGAGCGCAAGCCATAGCTCATCTGCGGCTGCGACGCTGCACCTTGAATACTGGGTTCACGCTCTAGGGCATTGATTGCATCGGCCTTGATACGCGTGACATCAATTCCAGCTTTTTCAAGAATAGGCACGACAATCCCTCCTTCCTGCTGCAGTAAAGCAATTAAAACGTGTAAACTTTTCAATTCAGCATGCGCAGAGTGGGATGCCAACTGCTGTGCAGCTTGCAAGGCTTCCTGCAATTTAGTGGTTATTTTATCAAGTCCCATATTATTCGTTAGTTTTGTTTTTATCGATGGATAGCTCAGTATGATGATTACTATACCTTCGTGCTGTTAAGCGCCATCATAGCAAGTTCTTGTTCACTTAATAATAAATTTTTTTGCCGCTCCATTATTCATTAAAAGCAAAGTCATTACCCAAGTTCTGCCACTTTATCACAAAAAATCTTATATATAAATAACTATGCATTTAAAAAACAGCCAACTTCACCCTTGCAACTGACTGGCTCTCCAGCATATCCACCAGCATGTCCAAGGCACTGCCACCTAAACCCCGCAGCTTAAGCCAGAAAAAAAGCGCCATCACAATCGTGGCTTCCCAGTATAATCCTGAGTTTACTGACGCTCTGGTGGAAAGCACTCAAAAAGAGCTCATTGAGCTCAACCCAAATCTGCAGGTTAACATTATTCGCGTGCCAGGGGCATTTGAAATACCCGTACAAATAGAAGCGGTATTGCAGCAACACAAACCGGCCTGCGTTATTGCCCTGGGGCTAATTATTCGAGGCCAAACAGCTCATGGTGATATGATAGCTGAGAGCGTGACTCAGTCTCTTCAACAAATTGCAGTCTACCACGTTATACCCGTCATACATGAAGTGATCCTATGCGACGATTCTAAACAAGCTTACGCACGATGCATTGGAAACAAGCTAAACAGAGGTAAAGAAGCGGCCAGAGCTGCTGTCAGTATGATGGATAGTATGAGCCAAATTCAACGAGGCGTTACCCGCGTATTCCCCAAAAAATAGTCATGGCTGTACTTAAACGTCGAAATATTCGAGAGGCAGCCATACAGTTTCTCTATCTGGCAGACTTAGAAGACGGTCCCGATGCCGCCGATATGGAGGACGCTTTTTGGCAGCTAATTCAAGAGAGTAGCCTCAACAAGCTTAACCTAGCCAAAGCGAAAGCCATCTTACATGTGGCTCAGGGAAGAGCCGCTCGCGCACACAAGTTGAGACAATTAGCTTCCATGCTCCAACCTGAGCTTAAAGCGAGCCCAGACGCGCACGTCCTTAACACTTTGCTGAGACAGCTCCTTGCTCATGAAGTCAAGTTGGACCAACAAATCGAAAAGCTCCAGTCGGTCATACAAAACAAGAGCAATAAGCCCATATCAGATCTTACGATTCATGAAGTCATCGAAGTTAATCAAGACTTGATAGAAGCTCGCTCAGCGTGGATCGGCGAATCGTCAAACCATCCCAACTGGACGGCAAAACTAGAACCTATCAATGCCACAATAGCTCATCTTGCTAGGTCCTCACAAAGACTTGCATCCATCGAAGACCCTGATTCAACGATGGTTGACTTTGCGCATCTGCGAGCTAGCAGTTCAGAGTTATCAACCTTCAGGAGAGAAACTCAGCAGCTAGTCCTTCAAATTCTTGATCACAAGGAAGCCATTGATGCTGAGCTTGCAAACGTGATCGAAAATTATGCTCCTGAAAGGGTCGATCCAGTGGATCGAGCCATTCTACGGCTTGTCTCATATGAGCTCAAAATGTCGAACGACATTCCCCGCGCGGTAACCATCAACGAAGCCATCGAGATCGCTAAAAAATTTGGCACCAACGACTCGTCTCGCTTCGTGAACGGCATCTTAGACGCACTTTAAGAGGTTCAAATCGTCAACGTCATAGGGGTACATTCATAATGAAAGGCTCTCCACAAATGGCCGTATCATGTGATAGAAAGACATTTGAATGTCCTAGCTTCCAGCTTGCAGCAGACAAAGCGAAATGCTTCTATACCCAAAGCAATAATGTAGCCGAGAAAAGAGACGCGATAAGATCGCGTTCTCCATTGCCAATTCCCAGTCAATGAGCAAAACGATAGAAATCCACGGAGAGAACAATATCCCTACCGAAGGGGCTTTAGTGATTCCTGGCAGGCTTGACTTCAATCAGATGCTACTGCTCGAGCAAGTTTTTAGGGGCAGGAAAATCACATGGCTTTGTGAGGAAAATGTTGTTTTCGACGATTCGGTGCGTAGCTACCTAGAACAAGATGGCATTACAGCCGTTGCCTTTTCAGCAGACGATGAGGCACCAGAGCTTATCGGCAAAACACTTGAGGCCAATATTAACGATGGCGGGCTAATTATTTACCTCAGCGGCCTTGTTAGCGTGCGAGATGGGGAATGCCGGCATCTCCTCGCAGAAAATATCGAGCAACTTTGCGCCCTTGGGCTTCCGGTTCTTCCACTCGCAGTTGCCAAGCCTGTGGAGCTGGCTTATGCACCAGAAAATCTAAATAGACTGCCAGGCACTATTTTTTCATTTGCCCCTCTGTTACCCGCCAAGTCGGTCACTGTGGCTGCATGGCAAGAGGCTATACATGCTGCTGATGAAGTGTGGTTTTCAGCCAGAGCATTTCTCAACGAATCGCTGCCTGTTGCCATTCTCAACGGGATCAAGAAGAACGGCTCAACCTCGACACTCTATGACGGCACAGATGATTCAGCCACAACATTTGACAAACTACTCGGAGCAGCGATCGCTCTAGCCGGAGTCATCAAACAACAGACCAAAAAAAGGCGCGTTGGCATATTACTGCCACCAGGCAAAGGCGGTATGATTGCTAATCTTGCTGTTATTTTTGCGGGTAAGATTCCAGTAAATATAAACTTCACCTCGAGTCAAAATGCTATTCAATCATCTATTCGTCAGTCAGGTGTAGATAAATTCATCACAGCTGACCCCTTTGTTCGTAAAGCAGCCTCCTTTCCATGGCCACCAAATCGCAATCTCATCTTCATCGAACGCGTCCTACCTGCACTCAAAAATAAGATTATTCGCTGGGTCATTCTCAGTAAAATCTTACCTACATCTATACTTATCAAAATACTCGGCTTATCGGACCTCCAAGGTGATGATGAAGCCGTGTTACTCTTTACCTCTGGATCATCTGGAGAGCCCAAGGGTGTACCACTCACGCACCGCAATGTGCTCGCCAATGTGTGCCAGTTCGGCTGTAAAATACAGCTCCGGCACCAAGCTAAGATCCTTGGGTGCTTACCTCTTTTTCATTCATTTGGCAGCACCGTAACACTATGGTATCCTTGCATCGAGGGTATTAACCTTATTACATACCCCAACCCCCTAGAGACTAAACGTCTCGCCGAGCTCATCAGTATGCACAGTGCTAATTTGCTCCTCTCTACCCCAACATTTTTGCGTGGCTACATGCGCCGAGTCCAACCCAAGCAATTACAATCATTGGACTACGTCATTACAGGTGCTGAAAAATTGCCCGACTCACTGGCCGAATCATTTCGAGACAAATTTGGAATATTGCCAATGGAAGGCTATGGATTGACTGAGACTTCTCCAGCCACCAATGTCAATTTACCTGATCCGGATGCAGAAGGTGAAGCCCCCATCATACATACCAACCGTCGAGGTTCTGTTGGAAAATTTCTCCCCGGAATCGCCGTCAAGATGACCGACCCCACAACAGGAGAACCATGTCCAATCGATACCCAAGGCACAATCTGGCTACGGGGCGCTAACGTATTTTCGGGATATCTTGATAATCGGAAAAAAACGGATGCTGTTATCACTGACGGCTGGTTTAATACGGGCGATATCGGACGAGTAGATAAAGATGGCTTCCTATTTATTGAAGGTCGTCTTTCTCGATTCTCAAAAATTGGAGGCGAAATGGTTCCTCATGAAACCATCGAGGCTGCTGTCACTAAACTGCTCGGGCTGGATGACGAAACTGAGCGACGCATTGCTGTTGTAGGCATTCCAGATGTGCAAAAAGGTGAAGCCATTGCCTTACTAACCACTGTGTGTGGTGAGACATACCAACAAGAATGCATTGATCTTCGCTATAAACTAATGGATGTAGGTTTACCGAGTCTTTGGTGCCCTAAAGTATTCATACCCACTGAACAAATTCCTGTGCTAGCTTCAGGAAAACTAGACATCAAAGGGTGCCAAGAACTTGCCAGAGATCAAAAATGAAAACTTTGATTTTCATTCTATGTTCTGTGGCATGGGCTAAAGCTCAAATACCTGCAGACTGCACTCAGATTATATTAGGCACATCTCCAGGCTGGAACTCATCACATGCTTCGCTAACTCTCTACGAGAAGAGAGGCGATTATTGGAACATTACCATCAATACATGGCGAGCGCGCCTTGGCAAAAAGGGGCTCGCTTGGGGAAATGGAATTCATCCCCCTCAAGCGTCATCAGTACTGATCAAAAAAGAAGGCGACCAGCGTACACCAGCAGGAATTTTCAGAATAGGTGGTGCCTACGGCTATGCTCCTAAAGTTAAGCACTTAGAAAAATTACCTTACCGCCAAATTACCGAGCGCGACCTGTGGGTGGAAGATCCATCATCTCCCTTTTATAATCAGCATATCATATTGAATAACCCCCCGAAAACAAGCTGGCAACAAAAAGCACAGATGAGGCAAAATGATCACGCTCATTCACTCAAGCTCTACATAGGTCACAATGACGCCATTCTCGGAAGCAAGCCTATTCCAGGTCACGGCTCTGCTATTTTTTTCCATATTTGGCGTGATAAAGGTGCTCGAGCTACCGCAGGGTGCACATCAATGTCCGAACCTGCATTGAAGAAGTTAATTGCGCGGATCGATCCAGAGCGAAATCCAATTTATGTAATTATTCCACAAGAAGAGTATCAACGCCTCAGAAAAAGCTGGAGACTTCCGTAATCTGAGGTCTAATTTTCACAAGGCCTCATCACGCGTTACTCATACAATGCTCTCTTTTTCATCTTGTTGGAACAACTCACGCCATTCGAACGGCGATGAAATGATTGATGAGATAGTCAAGCTTGGTTTCGATAGTATTGAGCTTAGTCATGGCATGACGGTCAGCAAATTACCAGGTATTCAAAAAGCCTACCAAGAGGGTAAATTCCGCTGCTCTGGTGTACATAATTACTTTCCCTCTCCTGTGGAAGTTATGATTGATGCACCTGACGCTTATGAGTTCAGCTCGCATCGCCCCCATGAACGAGCTCGCGCGATGGATATGACGCTGCGCACAATGGAGGTCGCCGCTGAATTTAATGCCAAGTATGTGGTAATGCACATGGGATCTGTACCGATGCCGACCAAAAAATGGACGAAAAAGCTGACCAAAATGCTCAAGGGCGGCCAGCAACTGGAGCAAAGTTATACCAAGCATAAGTTGAAGTTTGTTCAGAAGCGGGAAAAAATAGCACCGCTGTATTACCAGCGTGCTGTCGAGGCGCTAGAGCAACTTTCCGAGAAAGCGGCCGAGCTAAAAATACCCCTAGCTATTGAGTCCCGCAGTAAATACGAGGATGTACCTAATGAATCAGAAATGCTGAGCCTGCAGGAGCACTTCAAAGACAATCCTTGGATCGGCTACTGGCATGACTTTGGTCATGTTCAGCTAAAGCACAATCTTGGGCTTTTAGATCATGAGCAATGGCTTGAGAAAATGGCTCCTTACCTAATAGGTTGTCACGTACATGACGTCTACTGGCCTGATCGTGACCACCGCGTGCCTCTCACAGGAGACCTAGACTTCGATAAGTTAATGCGCCATGTTGACCCATCATTACCTCTTGTATGGGAACTTTCGCCGACACGTGAGACATCGCAAATCAAAGAAGCACTCGAGGTGTGGAAGGCTAAATTCCCTCAAACACTTGACTCCTAGATACTCATGACGGCTCTGACAGCCTCACGTTTTAGTCTAAGCTCACGCCATTCATTTACTAATCGTGATGCCTCAATGACTCCACAGCCAGAGGGAACGGCAACATCATTACCCTCCCAATGCACGCCCCGAATAGCCACAAGGGAGGTAAACAACCCGTCTTTGAGAAGACCAAACGGCGCACCAAAATAGGGCGGGCAATTTAGACGGTTTCTCCATTCTGATAATAGCGCCATAGTTTCCTGCGTGCGTGGTAATGGGCCAAGAGCTGGTGTTGGGTGCAGCCTTCTAATTAACTCATCCACACTTCTATCCGCAAAAAGCTCCACATCGATCGGAGTGTGAAAGTGAACCAAGCGACCCAAATCTAAAATACTCCTCTCTCCACGCTCGACTACACCAATATCTGAAAGTTTAGCAACCATCGTCTGCGCCACAAATTCATGCTCTCTAATCTCTTTGCCATCTACCGCAAAAACAACTCGCTCATCTGCTTTAGCCGTACCAGCCAGCGCCATCGTTTTGAGAGATCTTCCATTCTGCTTAAATAGTAATTCGGGGGTAGCTCCACAAAAGCCACTTCCCCCAGAACTCCAGCCATAACTGTAAAAAGGCACTCCTAAATTTTGCAGACCACCAATAAGCTGATCACCATTCCCCTTGGTGAGCCGCCCGTGTTGGGTTGCCACCGGTACTGATTTCTCAATGACCCCTTTTACAATCATCTCATTGATTTCACCAAAAACAGCTGCAAAGCTGTCAGCCTCTGGCTCTGCCCACTCTATGTTGAGATTATCTTTGGCATACCCAAGCTCAGCTAAGTCAGAAACCTCAACGATCTTATTCGGCACTTTCCATGGGCATTCACAGGACAAACCAAAATCATTAACGTAGAAAGCTGTCGTATTGTTCGGAGCCAACGCGAATTCCTCAAACGGACCAAGCCCAACGAGGTAACTGGAATTATCAGTCTTCATAAAAGCCAACCCATCATTCTGCTCATTCATATGCACGCCATCAATCAACAGCGACTCTGCACTAAGTCCAAGATTATTTTGACTCATCGCAAATTTGGTATTTGGTATTTGGCTATTGTGAATTAGAAGTAACCCATGGGTCGCATCCCAGAAGAGACAATTGAACAAGTCATTGCCGCCACAGATATCGTGGACTTGGTAGGTTCCTACTTACCGTTGAAACGGGCTGGATCCAACTTCAAGGCTAATTGCCCCTTTCATAACGAGAAGACACCATCTTTTATGGTCAACCCATCGCGCCAATCTTACCATTGCTTTGGTTGTGGTGAAGGGGGTAATGCCATCAGCTTCGTAATGGCATACGAAAACCTGCCATTTCCTGATGCCATAAAAAAACTAGCAAATCGTGCTGGTGTGATGGTCCAAGAAGATGCCTATGACCCTGAGGCAGACAAACGCAGAAGGCGTAAATCTCGTCTACTCGAACTGCACAATCAAGCCGCACGCTTCATGCATCGACTAATGATGGAGTCTCCCAATGCTCAACATGCACGTGACTACTTGAAATCACGCGGCTACGGCAAAGGTATGGCTGAGAGATGGGTCGTTGGCTGGATGCCAGAAAATGCCAACACTTTTCTAGATTGGGCAAGAGAACAAGGGTTCACCGGGCGTGAATTATGTGAAAGCGGCCTTGCTGCGCTAAAAAATGAAAACAATCCGCGTGCTGGTATTTATGTACGATTCCGTGATCGCCTCATGTTTCCAATCCATAATGACTACGGCGACATCATTGCTTTTAGCGGCAGACAACTACGTGATGATCCGAACACGGGGAAATATATCAACTCTCCAGAGACACAGCTTTTTAAAAAATCAAAAGTCTTCTTCGCTCTCGATAAAGCTCGACGGCATATGACTAAAGATAAATATGCTTTACTCTGCGAGGGACAAATCGATGTGATTGCCTGTCATGAGAGTGGCTTAGGCGCTGCCATTGCCACCTTAGGCACTGCTTGCACACCCGAGCATGCTCGTCTTCTCAAACGTTACACAAGTGATGTTGTTATTTGTTTCGATGCAGATGCCGCTGGTTTTAAAGCTGCTGACAAAGCCTTTACCATACTTGCACCAGAAGGAATGCACATTCGCATGGTGATGATGCCTCAGGGGGATGATCCGGATTTACTCATCAAGCGCGATGGGGCGGACACTTTTAAAGCACTAGTTGAGAATTCCCGCGAGTATTTCATTGTCAAGCTGGAGCATGAATCCTCGACGCGCGATTTAACGTCTATTCGTGAGCGAACCGCTCTGGCCAAAGAGCTTG
>JBNABE010000053.1:0-12100 GCA_049631945.1 Akkermansiaceae bacterium | reverse complement strand
TACCTAAAAGGCTTTTCCTGGTAGAGGTTTTTGCAAGTTAAGATAATCACCTCGTAAAAATGCGATCAAACAATGGTTTTTGGTTGATGCTGAGTGGATTAAAACGGCCAAATGGTTGGGATGAGGAAGCTCGATACCAGCCAGAGAATGACAGCTAGAGGGAAACCTGCGCGAAAGAAATCGCCGAATTTGTAGCCTCCGGCACTGTAAATGAATGTGTTGGTTTGATAACCGATAGGGGTAGAGAAGCTGGCTGAGGAACCAAACATCACGGCGATGATGAAGGGAATGGGGCTCACCTCGAGTGTCTCACCAATGATGATGGCAAGTGGAGTCAGTAGAACAGCTACCGCATTATTGGAGACGATTTCTGTCAGGATGGCTGCGAGGAGGTAAATGAGTGAGAGCATGATCCAGGGGTTCTCGATACCTAGCCCTTGAGTCATGCCGGTGGCAACCAGCTGGCCAAGACCGGATGTTTCAATCGCCATGCCCAAGCCGAGCATGCCGAAGATCATGAAAACGACTTTCCACTCGATAGCCCTGTAGGCTTCTTGGGGCTGAACACAGCGAGTGATGAGTACGATCATGGCACTGGTAATAGCAAGTTGGACGATAGGGATGGCAGGGACACCAAGACGGCCTCCTAGTGCGCCCAAAACCATGAATAAAAGGAGGGCACCAATAGCAATGGGTGCTTTGCGTGGCCTATGCATGGTAGTCTCAGGCTCGCTCAGGTTGATGAAGTCGCGCCGCTGAAACAGGCTGTGCATTTTATCAGCTGGGCCTTGGACTAGCAGGGTGTCACCAAAGGCAAGTTTCTCATCTTCAAACCGGTCTTGTAATGATCTGCCACGACGGTGAACGGCAAGAATCAGGACGCCGAATCTCTGGCGAAAACCCAGCTCTTTGAGGCTTTTGCCCGTCATGGTGGACTCAGGGCCAATGATGCCCTCCATGAGTAAGGCGCTTTCCGTGCGAATATCCTCAAGGCCACTTGCAGCATCGCCCCTGACGTCGATCCCCTCGGTCTGAGAGATTCCGACGACACCTTCCAAGTCGCCTTTAAAGACAATCTCGTCACCTGCGGCAAAGGTGATTTGGTCGAGCGGTAGCTGTATCCTTCGGTTGTCGCGTGACACTTCAAGAACACGAGCTTTTCTGATGTTTGCCAGTGGTGAGTCTGCAAAGTTAACTCCGTCAAGTTCACTGCCCTTTTTGACAAAGGCGTGGGTAATGAATTCGCGAGAGCTTTGGTTGTCTATGAGTGTTGCCAGAGTCAGTCGCTTGGGAAGCAGTTTTCTTCCCGCTGTTACCATGTAGATAAATGTAATGCTTACGAAAACAATTCCCAGAGGGGTGACTGAGAACATGCCAAGGCTATGAATGCCATGCTTCTGAGCAACACCGACAGCGATTAGATTGGTAGAGGTGCCGATGATTGTCATCGTGCCGCCAACGATAGCAGCATATGAGAGCGGGATGAGAAACTTCGAAGCAATGAAATCCCGCCTGCGACAAATGGCTAGCACGATGGGAAGAAAAACCACCACCACGGGCGTGTTGTTGACGAAGCCCGAAAGAAGGGCGACCAGACCCATCATAACGACCAACATCCGAATAGGCGATTGCCCTGCAATTTTTTCAAACCAATTGCCTAATGCCTCTATGACCCCAGTGCGCTCCAGGCTCGCACTTAGTATGAACATGCAAGCAACTGTAATAGGTGCTGGATGGGAAAAAACTCTCAGTGCATTAGCCGAATCATCTGGATCGACGCTGAGAATACCTGTCATTACACAGGCTAGAAGTGCTGCCAGGGCTGTGAGTTCAACTGATAGCCACTCTCGGGTGAAGGTAATGAAAACCACTACCACCAGTAAGGCAAGGAAAGCTTGCTGCCATGTCTCAAAGATCCACATTGCAGCTATACTACGCTGTCACTGGTGCGGTTTACCAGAAAACTATGTTGGAGTTTATAGACCTTCGAACTAGCCCACTCGGAATACGATACGTGCTTTGCTAGTGTCGTATGGGGACATTTCCATTTTGACCTTGTCACCTACCACGAGGCGAATGAAACGTTTGCGCATTTTTCCGGAAATATGAGCTAGAACCTCGTGACCACTGGGTAAGGCTACCTTGAACATGGTGCCGGCTAATACGGAGGTAATCGTACCTTCAACTTCTACCGCTTTGTCCTCGCGATCGTCGTCTTTTTTTACACGTGGCCCGTAGTTGTGCCTGTTGCGGCGGCGACCTCCGCCACCACGTCCTGGTCTTTTTGGTTTTCCTGCGATAATGATGCTCCTTTGTTGATTAAGAATACCCTGACGTGCATCATGAGAGATGCGCGAGGGATGGCGACATCATCTTGATTTAAAGTCATAGCGCAACCTTAAAGTCTCAATTCATAGATGAGAATGAAGTTTTCTCTCTGCTGTTGGAGTGAGGTGCTAAGAATGTAAACTTTCTCCTTTAGTCTCGACTTTTCTGAGTCTGCTTCTAGTTTGCGCAGGCGTTGCGGACGATTGTCGTGCTTAGCTTTGGCTGTATGTCAGCGATTGATCGGCGAAAAATCTTTTGTTCAAATCATTTTTGAATCATCTGTCAGCCATTGATTCCTCGAGGTTCCTGTATCTCTATTTATTGTTTATTTTCATTTCGGACTGCTTCAGTCAGGCGTTATTGGAGTAAGCTTTACCCCTATATTATTTACTCTTCTATTTTACTTTTATGAAAAAATTTTCAGATCTTGGCCTTTGTGCGGAGCTCGTACGCGCCGTCAAAGATAAAGGATATGACACGCCATCACCAATTCAGGCAGAGGCTATACCCGCGGTGTTGAAACGACGTGATGTCATTGCTGCGGCTCAGACAGGCACGGGTAAGACTGCAGGCTTTACTCTGCCCATGATCCAGATTTTGAGTGATTTGGATAGTGAAAAGCCAAGACGAGTTCGTCCTGTGCGTGCTCTTATTCTGACCCCAACCCGTGAGCTCGCAGCACAAGTGCAGGACAACATTAGAACCTACGGTGTTCATACTCGTCTCAAAAGTGCTGTTGTTTTTGGCGGCGTGAAAATTAACCCTCAAATCCGGCAGTTAAGAGATGGTGTCGACATTCTAGTGGCGACACCAGGACGCTTGTTGGATCTCTGCCAGCAGAAGGCCTGTCGGCTCGATGAGGTGCATATGTTAGTGCTCGATGAAGCTGATCGCATGCTGGATATGGGCTTTATTAATGATATTAGGAAGGTGATCAAACTGCTGCCTAAAAGGCGTCAAAACCTCTTGTTTTCAGCAACCTTCTCAAAAGAAATACGTGCTATGACGCGTGAGCTATTGGTTGACCCCATCACAGTTGAGGTGAGTCCAGAGAATACTACCGCAGAAACGGTGGCGCAAAAGGCTTATCGGTGTGATGCCAGTGGTAAGGCAGCTTTGTCGATTAAGCTCATTAAAGAAGGTCATTGGGAGCAGGTGCTGATATTCACGCGAACTAAGCATGGAGCTAACCGATTGAGCAGAAAGCTTGATCAAGCTGGTATTCAGTCGAGTGCCATTCATGGTGACAAAAGCCAAGGCGCAAGAACCAGAGCATTACAGGGATTTAAAGAGGGGAAGATACGAGTCCTCGTGGCTACTGATATTGCGGCGCGAGGTCTCGACATTGCACAACTACCACATGTTATTAATTATGAGATCCCCAACATACCTGAAGACTATGTGCACCGCATCGGAAGAACGGGTCGAGCAGGCAAAGAGGGCGAGGCGGTCTCATTGGTCTGCAACGAGGAAAGGCCGTTTTTTAAAGCCATCGAAAAGCTGATTTCGAAGCGCATTAAGTTGTCTGATTATGAAGGGTTTGAGCCACAAGATTGGCCAAGTCGTGCACCAACAGCGAGTGAGGTACAAAAGGCTGCCGCTCAGCGTAAAGCGGCGGCCCAAAAAGCACGTGGTCCTAGAAGACCTCAACCATCCAAAAATAAAAAAACCAATCATCCAGGCGGGGCAAAACCGGAAAGGGGATCGAGTGGCCAGTCGGGTGGACAATCCCAGCGAGGGTCGTCAGGAACTTCTGGGAACAGGAGGCGACGTACATACAGGCGCAGAGGTGGCTAACTCAGCCCTGTGTGTTCTGCTTTTGCCTCTCGAGGAGGGTCTTGCTAACCAAGATCCTCAACATTAGCGTAGAGTGCACGAATGTTGAGCAGTGCTTTCTCAAGTAAGCCAGCCTCTTCTCTTGTCAGGTTACCTTTTGTTTTGGTCGCTAGCATTTCCAGTGAGTCGAGCACGGTAGCAGCCGCTTTAAGGTTCACGCTTTTTTCTCCTGTAGCAGGGTTAGGTAGTTGTCCTAAGAAAAGTCCAGCGTTCTGTGCTTGGAGGTAGACGAAGTCGTTGAAGCGGGTGTCTGGTTTTGGTGTCGTTGACATGATTTTTGCTAAGTTGATTGTTGAGATTATGAATTAAATGTTAGGGGCTGACGCTGACGATAACGGGCTTGTTGGTGTTTAGATACTTGTTGGCAGCTGCTTTGATGTCATCGGGACTGAGAGCGCGGATAGCCTCTGGAGCACGCAAATGATGGTCTGGTGAGAAGCCTAGTAGGCTGTCAATCGCACTGAGTCTGGCGAGTGCACTTGGTTTCTGATTGGCCAGAGCGTGTGAGGCCAGCCAGGTGGTTTTGACACTTTCGAGAATATCATCAGGAATGCCATTGAGAGCAATCTCGTTGATTTCTTCTAGCAAATGTTTTTTGGCAGTTTCGAGCTGGTCGGGAGAAGTTCCCAAATAAAACGCGAACATGCCAGTGGTAGTGCCGTGAAATTGAGTGGCTGAAACATAGTAGGCCAAGCCGAGCTCCTCTCTGATTTTTGTAAATAGCGGGCCTGCCATATCAGTGCAATAGTCATGAATAAGTTCGAGGGCGAGGTTGTCCTCGTCGTGTGCTGATGCGCCAGCAAATCCGACGGCTAGTACCGCCTGTTGCTTGTCGAGCTTAAGCTCATGACTACTGGGAAAGGGGAGTTCTTGCGTGGGGTGACTGAGGCGTTCTCCGCTGGGCAAAGATCCCAAATACGTATTGGCTAAGTTGAGCGCATCCTCAGCGGTGATGTCACCAAAAATTGCGATGACGGAATTCTTGGCCGTAAAATAGGTCTTGTGGTGCGAAATCAGCATGTCTCGATCTAGTGATCCAAGTGAGTTCTCCGTACCTGAAGAACTTAGGCCATAACCACTTGGACCAAAAAGTGAGGGCCGTAGTTGTTTAAAGGCTACGGCTAGAGGGTCATTTGCCTGCTCACGCAGTCCTGCAATCATCGCCTCACGCTCACGCTCGAGCGAGTCTTGTGGCAGCAGGGGATTACTGATAATATCAGCAAGGATAGCCATCACGGGCTCAATGTCAGGGCTAAGGCATGAGCCAGAGCTTAAGGTGGTGTTGTTGCCACAACTCACTCCAAAGCTTGCACCCATACGATCCAGGCTGGAGGCGATTTCTTCTGCACTACGTGTCGTTGTGCCCTTGGGCATCAACTTGCTTAGCAGGTTGTTAATGCCATTGTTAGATGGGGTCTCGGATGGTAGACCTGTGAGGGTTGCCATAGTGATAGAGACGGTGGGTAGACGTGTGTCTTGTTGAGTGATAAGTGTCAGCCCATTGGGTAAGACATGTGCGCTCATTGCTCCTCGCTGATGAGTGGACTTGGTGGCAGTATCAGGTTCCTTGCTGTCCTCCGGATCCAGAGAAGTAAGGGTAAGGCGGTCTGGGTTAAGATGGGTTTGGGCAGCGCGGTGAAGGTCTTCGGTTGTGACTTTATTGAGAAGCTCGACATAGTCACGAGTGAAGTCGAGGTTGCGAGTCTCATGCCAGTTGGAGGCTAGGTCTGAAGCTCTGCCCGATGCCGTCGTCAGTGTGCGGAATTGGCTAACGAGTGCCATACGCGTAGCCTTAGCGATTTCTTCGGATAAGTCATCGGTTTTGAGTGACGCAATCTCGTCGAGTATAGTTTTCTGTAGCTCGTCCCTTTTAGCGTGCTCGGTGATGGCAGATACAGCAAATAGTCCGCGGCACTCAGGGTCGCTCATGCACCATGCGCCTACGTGGTGGCAGAGGTCAGTTCTTTCGCGAATATTTTGATACAGTCGACTGGAGCGGCCTGCACCAAGGATCGTAGCAAGAAGATCAAGTGCTGGTGTATCGGGGTGATCCATCGCTGGGATTTGCCAAGCCATAGTAAGTTTGCTTGCTGGAATGGCAAAAGTCTTTCTGCGGCGACGTAGGCCTTGCTGTATGGGCTCTTTGTAAACAGTAACGGGATGGGTGAAGCTGCGCGGAATCTCGGCAGTGATTTCCTCAAGAAAGGAGAGCATTTCCTCTTTGTTAAAGTCACCGGAAATGCTCAGGAACGTATTCTCTGTGGTGTAACGCTCTTTGTGGTAGTTGACCATGTCATCATGGCTTAGCTGGTTGAAGAGCTCCATATGCCCTATCACTGGGTGGCGGCGAGCATCGTGGGCATAGGCAGTTGAGTAAAGTAATCGACCGTTGCGGTCATCCGGATCATCCATGCCCATGTCTATTTCACGGCGAATTACTCCCTTTTCTTTCTCGAACTCATCGATGGGGAAGCGTGGTTTGAATACCATTTCAGTGAGCACCTTTAGGAAAGTTTCAGCACTCTCAGACGGTCCGTCGATGTAGTAGACAGTCCGATCAAATGTCGTGTATGCATTCCACTCCCCACCTGCTGCCTGCACGGTGTCTGAGATAGCTTTGCCGTCATAGTTTTCGGTGCCCTTGAAAACCATGTGTTCGAGGAGGTGTGACAGCCCAGCACCTAGATGCGCTCCCTCGTGAATACTTCCTGTTTCTACCCACGCTTGAGTGCTGATAACCGGTGCAGATGCATCGGCATCGAGGATCACAGTCAGACCGTTTTTTAAGATGTGGCTGGTGGCTTTGGTAGCAGGAAATTGCATGGCGGAAACTTGGGTGGATCGCTTGTTATATGCAAGGATGGAATAGCGCTCTCGATAGGCATGTTGTTAAAATTTAGTTGCATGGATCTGGATTGAATATAATGTATTACCCATCTGCTGTGTGCGACCACTTATGGTAGTACGCCCGAACCGATAGACTATATCTGGGGGCGGCCCCTACGAGCCGATGTCATGCCTTTTCAGGAAGACAAAGGAGCGGAGGATGTCCCCAACCTATTGAGTGCACGGAATCGTGGCTCATACACCATGGACGGCACAGCGGATTTTTTCTTCTTGGTTGCGGCATCATTGAGACAGTCTCACGAGCATAGTGAGTGACGCAGGTTAATAGGTTTTCATCGTTCACACGCTCCGTAAGCGGTTTTTTATCCTAAAAAAACGGTGTCATTCATCCCCGATCTGTGGACAATGCGCCTGTGTCCAGTGATGCGAACAGTAAGAATTTGAAGGCTGCTACAGTCAGAACAGAGGTGTTAAAGTTGAATGATGAACCGTTCAGCCTTAAGTCTGGTGATGTATTGCCGGAAGTTGAGATAGCATACCAAACTTGGGGTGAGCTCAATGAGGATGGCTCGAATGCTATTCTGCTATCTCACGCTCTCTCGGGCTCTCATCATGCCAGTGGTTACAATCCGAGCCTTCCAGAAGCAGGAGAACTCTGGAAAGAAGAGCTTTATGCAGGCTGGTGGGAAGAGTTCATGGGGCCAGGCAAGGCACTGGATACGGATCGTTTCTTTATTGTTTGTGCAAATTACTTAGGTGGTTGTTATGGTACGACTGGGCCACGGTCAGTAAACCCTGAGACGGGGCAAGCCTACGGCTCTAAGTTTCCACAACTCGCGGTATCAGACCAAGTGCAAATGCAGATTCAATTGCTGGATGCTCTGGGAGTCGGTGTTTTGCGTGCAGCTGTAGGTCCCTCTGTTGGGGGTCTTGTTACCTTAGCATTTGCAGCACTTCATCCTGACCGAGTAAAGACCGTGATTCCGATAGCGAGCGGTCTCAAGACGACGGTGCTGAACCGCCTAATTCTATTTGAGCAAATACTTGCGATTGAAAATGACCCGTATTTCAATGGAGGCGATTATTATGACGGGCCACACCCAGATTATGGCTTGGCTTTGGCAAGAATGATTTCGCATAAAACCTTTGTTCATTTAGATGCGATTGAGCAGCGCGCACGCAAAGAGGTGCGACAAGATAAGGAAGCCTTAGCGTGGTATAAGGTGCAAGATACCTTTCAAAGCTATATGTTGCATCAAGGTAAAAAATTCGTGAAGCGTTTTGATGCGAATACATACCTTCGCATTATCGATATGTGGTCGCGTTTTGATGCGTGCAAGGAAGCAGGGGTTGGCTCTGTTCAAGAGCTCTTCAAAAAATGTGCTGATCATGACCAAGAATTTCTCGTTTTCAGTATTGATTCTGACTTTTGTTTTTATCCTGAGGAACAAGCTGATATTGTAGCCGGCCTTGAGGCTGCTGGTGTTAATACGATGCATATCACTGTGCACTCTGATAAGGGACATGACTCCTTTTTGTTGGAGCCTGCTCTATACACTCCGCACATCACCTACGCGCTATCAGACTAGTTAGTGGTCGATGCATGAGATCAAAATTTTAGTTCGAATAGTCTTTGCTTAGGCTTTTACTTGTTGTGTAATAGTAGTGATTAAAAATCATTTATTATGCAAATTACACTTCATGAGCCAGATATTTCGCAAGACTGTGCGCCGCTGACCAATGGGAGGGCTCTTAGTGATTGCCTTGTAGCAAATCACAAACTCAAAGAGTTGATGACTAATGAGTTGCTGCAGGCAGGCTTTGATGTTGTTGATAACTTGAAAGCAAATGCACAAACAGTACACTTGCCCGTCGATCATTGGATTGAAGTGGGTGCTTTGTGTATGCTTGCTCAGTCCGACACTGCAGTCTGCCTAATTGATAAGCGTGGTGACTTAGTTGCATGGAAGGGGGCTGAAAAGCCACGGCAATGTGGTAGTGATATTATTACCGAAGCATCATGTTTTAGGATTAAGTATCCATGGGATCTTTTACAGCTAAACGAAGAGGTTTTGTCGATGTTGGATAACTCTGAAATATCAGGTGATATTCACCCTTTGGCTTATGTTGACGGAAACATCCATTTGGGGCGCGGATCTAAGATTTTGCCCGGTGTTTATATTGAGGGAAATGTTATCATTGGCGAGGACTGCCAGATTGGCCCTAATGCGTACATACATGGAAATACCTCCATTGGAGACCACTGTCGTATTGGCAATGCTGTTGAAATCGTGAACTCAGTCATCTACCCGCATACCCATGTCAGACACCTATGTTTTGTGGGCGATTCCATACTAGGTTCTCATGTTCAGCTGGGAGTAGGAACTGTACTCGCAAACTATCGACATGATGGAACCAACCATCGTTCTCTGGTGCAGGGGAAATTAATCGATACTCAGCGCGAAAGGTTCGGTGCGGTCATCGGTGATGGAGTACGCACAGGAATCAACACCTGTATATATCCCGGCCGAAAAATAGGACCCGGTCGAGTAACAAACCCAAATGCTACCGTCGAAAAAGATTTGATGTCTTCGAGGGTGACAGGTGGTGGCTCGATGAGCTTTCAGATTTGATCGAAGTCAGTCTAGCCGTTATCGTCTTCTACGAGCTCAGGAGGTAGTTCTCCGCCGTGACGAATGTCAGTCGAGGTAATCTCAAAAACAATGTCTTCGGCAATATTAGTGGCTAAGCCACCGACACGATCAAGCCACCGACAGATAAAGACCAGATCCAAGTAATCACGGTAATGGTCGGTTTCACTCTCGAGTTTACTTGAGAAAAACCGAGCTGTCTTTTTATGGGTTTTTTTCAAGGGTTTTTGTTGATCAATGACTTTAAGTGCAAGTTCGGTATCACTGTCAGCATAGGCAGTTATTGCATCAGAAAGCATGGTGGCTGCCGCTTGATAGAGCCCCTCGATACGCGTAATTTCTGGTATTTCGTCGTTCTTGAGCATTTTCCGTGCCCTTTTGGCGATGCTCACTGCCTGATCCGAAATGCGCTCTAAGTTGGTAGCGGTTTTCATAGCGCCAATGACCATGCGTAAATCGGTAGCAACAGGCTGGAAGCGAACGATGATTTGCAGACCTAGGTTGTCGATTTCGATTTCGAGCTGATCTTCGTCTTCATCATCGGCAATGGCTTGATTGCACAGTTGTTTGTCTCGCTGTAAAAGCCCCTGTATTGTGTTGTGCAGATTGCGCTGGGCGCCAGCTGCCATGGTGAGTGTGGTTTCTCTGAGATTTTGTAGAGAATCATTAAAGTTACTTAAGATGTGTTCGCCGGATTGCATGTTTGTGGATGGTTAGTCTTGAATGAAGCTGGTTGGTATTTAGCCGAATCTTCCCGAGATGTAGTCCTCGGTTTGCTTAACTGTGGGGTTGGTGAAAATGTGAGTCGTCGATCCATATTCGATGAGTTCACCCAGATAGAAGAAAGCAGTGCGGTCTGAAATACGGCTGGCTTGTTGCATTGAGTGGGTGACGATAACGATGGTGTAGTCTTGACGTAGGTCGAGCATCAGTTCTTCGACTTTAGCTGTGGCAATGGGGTCAAGTGCGGAGCAGGGCTCATCCATCAAGATCACCTTCGGCTGCACCGCAATGGTGCGCGCAATGCAGAGGCGTTGTTGTTGACCCCCAGAGAGGCCAAGGGCTGAGTCCTTGAGTCGGTCTTTGACTTCGTCCCACAAGGCCGCACTGTGCAGGCTTCGCTCGACTGCATCATCAAGGACACTTTTCTTTTTGATGCCTTGAATACGGAGGCCATAGGCAACATTGTCGTAGATGCTCTTGGGGAAAGGGTTGTATTTCTGGAAGACCATGCCGACCTGCTTACGTAGCTCTATTGGGGAAACTTCTCTGGCGTTGATGTCTTGGCCCATGATCTTGATTTTTCCGCTGGTTAGACAAGAGGTTTCTACCAGATCATTCATGCGGTTTAAGCACCTGATCAGTGTGGACTTACCACACCCTGATGGTCCTATGAATGCGGTTACCTGCTTTTCTGGTATGTCTAGCGAGATGTTTTGTAAGGTGTTAGTTTTACCATTGTCATAGGAAAACGATAGGTCCTCGA
This sequence comes from Akkermansiaceae bacterium, assembly GCA_049631945.1. Taxonomy (GTDB): domain Bacteria; phylum Verrucomicrobiota; class Verrucomicrobiia; order Verrucomicrobiales; family Akkermansiaceae; genus Oceaniferula. Next base: position 952 of record JBNABE010000053.1, on the reverse strand, counting down.
TATTAATCATAGTTTTGCCTTCAAGAGCATCTTCTGTGACGCTTTCCCTATGTGGATGTTCGGTATTAGCCGGATCCTGACGCAGAGGAGCATCTGGCGCTTCCGATGATGCTGCGGCAACGGCCTGGCCAGATAGGGTTGCAGTAGTGTCAGTGCTGGCTGGTTTTAGCTGATTCATAAGTTTTAAGTAGTAAGATTGGTGAAGCTGTGATGAAGGGTGCGATAGAATTTTACCATTTAAGTTTGTTTCTTACTCGGACTCGCAGCCAAATCGATATTGCTGCGAAGGACATGACAATAAGCATAAACACCAATACCGATCCATATTGCATGGGCTGAGTGTATTCAGACTGCGGGATGCGGCCGGCGACTGTGTAGATATGATAGGGGAGTGCTTGAGCTGAGCTTTGTAAAAAATCGAGAAACTTGTCGAAGCCAGTAGATTTCAAACCTTCCCATGGCAATTCTGATTTTTCGGCAACTGCAGCGGTAAACATAATGGGTGCAGTCTCACCCGCGACTCGGGTAATGCCCAATACTGAAGCGGTCAGTATTCCGGGGAATGCGTAAGGTAATACGGCTGTGCGTATGGATTGCCATTTGCTGGCTCCAAGAGCGAGGGATGCCTCCCTAAAGCCTTGGGGGACCGCTCGCAGAGATTCCTCGCATGAGGTGATAATGACTGGAAGCACCATCATGGCGAGGGTGAAGCCACCTGCAAGAATCGATGTGCCCCAGCCCTGAAGTGAAAGCCAAATCCATCCATCGTAGATTAGTCTTGCCCCCTCAGCTGTTGCGACTGTGCTCAGCTCACTGCTACTGAGATTAGACTTCTGTGCGATGTAAATCTGTTGTTGCTCTACGGCCCGTAATTCAGGTTTGGAGCCGAGTTTTACGAGAGGAACCATCCAGGCGCTTGAGGCCTTGGGGGTAGATGTGACACATGGGGCAA
>JBNABE010000052.1:0-12655 GCA_049631945.1 Akkermansiaceae bacterium | reverse complement strand
TGGCGCAGATCTCACTCGGACTATCATTTGATGACGTATTGCTCACCCCACGCTACAGTGGTATTTTGCCCGGTGACGCAGATTTGAAAACTAGCTTGGCATCTGATATATGCCTAAACATACCGGTTGTTTCTGCCGCTATGGATACTGTTTCGGAAACGGAATTAGCCATCGCTCTTGCCCAAGAGGGTGGTATTGGAGTCATTCATCGCAACAATGACATCGAGGAGCAAGCCGCGATGGTCCTCAAGGTGAAGCGCTCTGAGAGTGCTGTCATCCACAAACCCTACACCGTCTCTAAGAGTCAAACGGTCGGGCAACTACGTTTCATTATGGATGAACAAGGTTTCTCAGGTTTTCCTGTTGTCGATTCTCAGGGCAAACTTGAGGGCATGGTAACAGGCCGTGACGTCCGCCACATGGCAGACGATGCGGCAACGATTTCAGAGGTGATGACTCCTTTAGAACGCCTGATTACGTCTCATGAAAATACCGAGCTCAGGGAAGCTAGGGCAATTCTCTATGAGAATAGAATCGAGAAGTTGCCCTTGATAAATCAAGAGGGCTTGTTGACAGGTTTGATTACAGGCGCAGATATTGAAAAGCGTATCACCTTCACCAATGCAGCGAAAGACCCCAACGGGCAGTTGCGCTGTGGTGCGGCAGTAGGTGTTGGCCCAGATTGTATTGAACGAGGGCAAGCGCTCATTGACGCTGGAGTGGATGCTCTATTTATCGATGCAGCAACTGGTCACACCAGCCGAGTGATCGAGGTCATTGGAAAGCTCCGTGAGCTAGGTGATGTGCCGGTCATTGCAGGCAATGTGGTAACAGCAGAGGGGGCAAAGGATTTGGTGGAAGCTGGAGCTTCGGCACTCAAAGTCGGGGTTGGCCCCGGATCCATATGCACCACCCGAGTGATTTCTGGTGTGGGCATGCCACAATTTACAGCAATTCAAAATGTATCTTCTTATTGTCGCGACAAGGGTATACCGGTCATTGCGGACGGTGGTATTCGGTATTCGGGCGATATCGCCAAGGCACTTGCTGCAGGCGCTGATTTGGTCATGCTAGGCTCAATTTTAGCTGGCACTCGTGAGAGTCCGGGCGCGACTGTTCACTACCAAGGTCGCAGGTTTAAATCCTACCGTGGTATGGGCTCGGTTGGAGCGATGCGCAAAGGATCAGGTGATCGTTATGGCCAGAATAGCTCAGGCAAGTTGGTTGCGGAAGGTGTTGAAGGCAGGGTGCCCTACAAGGGGCCGCTATCGGAAGTTGTGTTTCAGCTCATGGGTGGGCTTAAGTCGGGGATGGGTTATGTTGGGGCATCTAATCTTGAAGAGCTTCGCGACCGAGCACAATTCACCCAGATTACCTCAGGCGGCTTGAAGGAGAGTCACGTCCACGATATCACCATCACAGAGGAGCCCGTTAATTACCAGCCATCTGCATAGTGTTCTGGTGTGGGCGCTCGTTATTCATAGGTGCCAAAAAAAGATCTTAATTATTTATATCCATATTTTATGATAGAAAAAAATCACGTAGCCGTTTTTGATTTTGGTTCACAATACACTCAACTCATTGTGAGAAGGGTTCGTGAATTAGGATTCTTCGCGAAACTTTACGAGCCCGAGGAGATTTCATCCATAGGTCAGCCGGGTGCAATCATCTTGTCAGGTGGACCGAAAAGCACGAGTGATGAAGACGCACCAGATATTGATTTCGAAGCGCTGGATGCCTTCGGTGTTCCTGTATTGGGCGTTTGTTATGGAATGCAGCTTCTTAATATCAAGTTCGGCGGTGCTGTCAAATCAAGCAATCGGCGTGAATACGGCCCTGCAGAATTAAAGCCTGTAGCAAGTGAGGGTCTCTACGAGGGGATCTCCCATGAGTCTCAAGTATGGATGAGTCATTCGGACACGGTGAGTAATTTGCCGGATAAATGTCAGGTGCTTGCATGCAACAAAGAGAATACTCCAGTTTCATTGCAATGGGGGGATCGATACTACGGTATTCAGTTTCACCCCGAGGTTACACATAGCCATGAGGGGCTTCGTATTTTGCACAACTTCTTGCTTCAGGCGCGTGAATTAGAGGAGTTTAGAATCGAAGACTTCAAACGTGAGTTGATCGATCAAATTCGTGAGCGCGTGGGTGACAAGCAAGTCGTGTGTGGAGTGAGTGGTGGCGTGGATAGCACTGTGCTTGCTGTGCTTTTGCATGAAGCTGGGGTCAATATGCGAGCCATCTTTGTCGACCATGGACTGATGCGATTGGATGAGGGGGATGAGGTGCGTAATAATTTTCACCGCATGGGTGTAGATATCGAAACCGTGGAGTGCGCAGATCTATTCCTTGGTGAATTGGCGGATGTCGCTGACCCAGAAGAGAAACGTAAAATCATAGGCAACTTATTTATTGATGTGTTTTGGGATACGGTAGGTGATGCCGAGATGCTTGCTCAAGGAACACTTTACCCAGACGTTATTGAGTCCGCCTCCAATGCGAAATCTAAAGCATCTAAAATTAAGACACACCACAATCGAGTTCCCCGTATACTTGAGTTGCAGGAGCAAGGTAAGGTGCTTGAGCCACTTGCTGAGTTGTTTAAAGATGAGGTTCGCGAACTCGGAACATCCCTAGGTATTCCGCATGATATCCTCCATCGTCACCCTTTCCCTGGTCCAGGTTTGGCGGTAAGATGCCCTGGTGATATTACAGAGAAGAAACTGAGAATTATCAGGGAGTGTGACTCAATTTTCATTAGCCGACTCAAGGATCATGGTTGGTATGATAAGGTATGGCAAGCCTACGCAGGTTTGATTCCAGTAAAGACGGTTGGGGTGAAGGGTGATGAACGCAGTTATGAATGGGCCATAAGTCTGCGGGCCGTAGTCAGTGAGGATGCTATGACTGCGGATTGGGTAGAGCTACCCTCTGCTTTGTTGCGTGAGACAAGTAATCGTATCCTCAATGAAGTTGATGGAATTAACCGTGTTTTATATGACATTTCCACAAAGCCGCCTGCGAGTATCGAGTGGGAATAGCTGAATATGATTTGTTGACAGCAACGTAGAGATGAGGTGTCCACGATGCGTTCAAGGAATCCACCGCACTGCTGAGCAGTGCCCACATTGCGGTTTCGCGCTCATGGATCTCAACCAGCTCTATGGGGATGAGGAAGTAAGCTTAAAACGTATTGCTGACGTTGCTGGGGCACTTCGTCTCAGGGAAAGGCGCAAATTAGAGCGGTCACTTGATTTGTTTCAGCTAAGCTTTCCGCAGTTATTTTTTAGTATCTATTATGGCGCACTGGAGGATAGGACGAATATACGGCAATTTGGTATGTGGCTACTCAATCATGCCGCGTATGAGGATTTAGAAATTAGTCGCCCGAATGATGGCGGTATTCTTTTGCTAGTGGATCTCAATACCAAGGTGGCGTCGATTACTTATGGCTACCTGCTTGATCCTTTCCTAAGCGAAGAGGATACATTTGATATTCTGGCAAAAGCTCATCCGCATCTTTTACAAGGAAACCACTTGAAAGCGGCACTTGTAGTTATCAATCAGTTATCCCGAACCTTGAAGAGAAAATCAAGGCGGGCAAATCGTCACCCCGAAATGTTCGATGTCACGGGCTCATCTCAAGAGCTGAAAAGAATTCGGTCAACTCATGGCTCTAGCATTGCAGCAAGGGCCAGTAAAAACAAGTTACTCAAGCAAGAAGAGAGGGGTGTAGAATAGTGAGATCAAGCTTGTTTCCGTCATTTCTGTTGCTGACTTTGGTGTCGGTATTTGCGGAGTCACTGCCCCAGTGGGAGGACGAGGATTACGCGCGCTTACTCAGAGGAGAGATTATCGCAGGTATCGATATTCTCGTCGAGGACCAAGAGATCATGGCTTCTCTGAAATTGAGCTTGTCTGGCGAGGTTTTACCAGTGTTACCAGAAGACAAAGATTTGCGCTACGACCCTCAAGTCGTGCCAGATGATGTTTTGCAGCGCTATTTTAAGACTTCAGAAAATCATTTAGTCGACCCACAACAGTTACTATCCACACAGGAGTATTTAGATCAGCAGGGTTTTCTTAATTATCACGCTGAAAATGCTTCTTTGAAAATTGAGATGTATCTTTTTGATGCGGAGCAGAATTTGCCAAGCTCTCACGCGATCGATAGCATTTGTGAAAAGTTATATGCTGATCATTCACTCACGGCCGTTGTTTTTTGTTTTATGGGCAACCCAGATAGAAATCAACTTGTGCTGACGGGAATTGAGTCAGCAAGCGTTACACGTTCTGATCAGCGCCGAATACTTGAGGAAGCCAAGATTAAAGCTGCCGCCAAATCGGATCCTGTAATGCAGCTGGAGTCCTTTGTTAATCAGCTCTCAATCAGCCTGTATTGGCTTGAGAAGGATTTGGAAAAAGTAATGGCAGGTATTGCTGCTGAGCAGAGTAGGGCGCTTGCTGAAAAAGCATGGCAGTCAAACCAGAGAGTCGGGCGAGTTGATGTGGTTGATGCTGACAGTCATTTAACGTTGAGTAAGGTGCTGCACTGGCTTGTGCTGGGACTATTGGGGTTACTATTCATAGCGGCAGCTGGTGTTTATCTTTGGATCAAATGGAGGAAGTCGCAACGTTACCTTTTCCCAGTCATAGAGGTGCCGAAGAGGCTGGGTGCAAACTATGCCGCGGGCGTAGGTGCAGTGCTCATATTCCATAAAAAACTAGGTTCTCCGTCTAAGCAGCGTAATCAGATGCCAGACTATCTGAGGCGTATGTAACACTTCATTTTATAGGGTTAATGCTCAGAAAAAATGAAAAGATCTAATTAATAGCTCTTTGGTTAATAAATTACTTTACGAAGTCCAATCTAGTGATAATTGTCCTCTCGTTCCCTCAAAGGAACAGACAGTCCGATTGGTATTGGATCATACAGGTTAGGGGGTTTCCTGGTGGTTTAGCTAATCGGACTGTTCTTTTTTGGGTGGTTGTTAGAAACTAAAACCATCTTGAGTTAATCAGGGTCATGAAGTATAGATTCATCATGATCTGGTCTGACTTTGTGTGTGCGAGATTTTCATCTCTTTGGTCATACCTTAAAATTTCTGCATTTTGCTACGTGGCGGCTGGTGATTGTTTGGCAGCTGATGATTTATATTTCAATAAACTAGAAGCGCCTCAAACAAAAACTGATCTTGAGGCGATACAGAGTGCGCTCGTTCAGAATTTAGAAGCCTGTAAGGCAGCTACGGTGAGTATTCGTATCGGAGAGGGATTTGGGAGCGGTGTTATTGTGTCCGAGGATGGTTTGATCCTCAGTGCTGCGCATGTGACAGCCGGAGTTAATGAGGAGGTGACTGTCATTCTTAATGATGGTAGTGAACACAAAGCTGTTTCGATGGGTTTGCATTCCGAGACCGACGCAGCGATGCTGCGCATTGAAGGAGATGGGCTTTTTGCTTTTGTCGAAATCAATAAGGTCAACGACTATAAATTGGGTCACTGGGTTTTCGCATTAGGCCACTCTGGAGGTTTTGACTTAAATCGTGGTCCAGTTGTTAGGCTTGGCAGAATCACGATGGATAACAATTCGACCCTCCATACTGATTGTAAAGTGATCGGTGGAGATTCTGGTGGCCCGCTCTTTGATATGAGTGGTCAATTAATCGGAATACACAGTAGGGTGCAGGCCAGCGTCGAACAAAATATGCATGTTCCCATGCGCGAGTATTTAAAGCACTGGGATGCTTTGAAAGCAAATGAGTTTTTGGGTAATGGGCCTTATGCAAAGCTTAAGCTGAAGGGCTCCGGTTTTCTGGGTGTAGGATTATCTGACACAGAAAATGGATTGATCGTTGACGAGTTGCTTGAGAAGGGGCCTGCTGCAGAAGCTGGACTACAGGTAGGTGATATGGTGTTGAAGTTTGACGGGCACAAGATTGCTGACAAAGAAGGACTTCAGGAACTTCTTAAAGAAAAAGCTGGCGGCGATAAAGTGGAGCTCCTAGTGCTGAGAGATGAGCAGGAGCATGCTATCATCGTGAAATTAGGGGAAAAGTAGCTCGCTGAAATGCCATGAAATCTTCAAACATCATCACCTCTATGCTTATTTCATGTGTCTTATTGTTGCGTCGTTGTGCACTGGCTCTGTTGCCCTTAATGTTGCCTCTGCAGGCAGTTATTGCTCAGGGAGGCTTGCCTGCTGAGCAGCGTATTAATGGTAAGCTTGTTTGGTCTGCTTTCGAACAGCAGAGGGAAGTTCTGCAAATGAGTAGTGCTGTCATTTATACGGATGAAAAGGCCAGAATTAAGTCCCTGTATGGTGTGGTAGTCCACGAGGATGGTTACATCCTTACCAAGGCAAGTGAGATTGAGGGTGTCTCAGATCTCAGTCTGCGTATTGGCAGTCAGCTGTATACTGAAGTTGATCAATTGGCTGTGAATGATGATTGGGATGTTGCGTTGCTTAAAATTAAATCCTCAGAGCCTTTGAGTCCGGTTGTGCTAGCAGATGGTGATATCGAGCAGGGGTGTTGGGTGGTTTCCAACGGGTCAACCACACGCAGTAACAGACGTTTGCGTGTGGGGGTTGTTAGCGCTGCGACACGTCCCATCACTGCGACTAAAAGTCGCGTGGTCATGGGGGTCGAGTTTGAAAAAGAGGAGGAAAAGAAATGGAAGGTCGCTAATGTAAGTGAGGGTAAAGGGGCTGAAAAAGCTGGTCTTAAAGCTGGCGATGTCATCGTCGCGGTAGATGGAGTGAAACTGGTAGAAAGGAAGGATCTTCTGGATGTGTTGCAGAGCAAGCAGCCAGGGGACGAAGTGTCTGTTGAGTTCATACGTGGATCAAAGCAAATGCGTATAGATATCAATCTTTCAGAAAGGGTGTCTCGAATGACTCGAAATGACCAAATGAGTGGTGGCGAAGATCAGCTTTCAGCTCGCCGATCTGAGTTTCCCAGAGTTATCCATCATGATACTCCATTGACGAAGGTATCTGTTGGAGGGCCTTTGCTCAATCTAGATGGTGCTTGTGTGGGTATGAATATTGCGCGTGCGAGCAGGGTTGCGACATTTGCGATTCCTGCTCGCGAACTCAGGGATTTAATTTCCGGCATGATTGAGTAATATAGTTTTTTCTTGTGCCCTCGTAGTAAACTGGCAACTTCAATCGCTTATGAGCATTTCTTACCGTGCCAAGGCTTCTGTTTTCATCCGTATTCTTTTTCTCGTGCCATTTTTGATCAGTTCTCTGTGGGCTGCTGATGAGGCTAACACCGCTGAAAATATAGATGCGGCTTTGGAACGGGCTGCAGACTTTATGGAAGGTATTATTTTTTACTCCATCAATGTGGCAGGACAGGGCTTGCCGATTGTATTAGTGGTTTTAGGAGGCACGGCGATTTTCCTGACCATTTATTTTAAATTTCTCAATTTAAGATCTGTTGGCCTAGCAATGAAAACGGCTAGGGGTAAATACACCAGGGCTGATGCACCTGGGCAAATCACGCATTTCCAGGCTTTGACGGCTGCTTTATCAGCAACTGTTGGCCTAGGAAATATTGCTGGGGTGGCAGTGGCTGTTGGTTTGGGAGGGCCGGGTGCTACCTTCTGGATGATTCTAATGGGCTTATGCGGTATGACTACGAAGTTCTGTGAGTGCACTCTGGGCGTGAAGTATCGTCGTATCGATGATAAGGGGAGAGTGCATGGTGGTGCGATGTATTACTTAAGTGAGGGCCTCAAAGAGAAAGGGCTCGGCACTCTAGGCAAGGTATTAGCTGTCTTTTTTGCAATCATGTGTGTTGGCGGCGCCATTGGCGCGGGTAACATGTTTCAGGTGAATCAAGCGGCAACTCAGGTGAGTAATTCGTTTGGTGTCTTTGAGGAGAGTAAGTTGATCTTTGGCATCATTATGGCGGTATTGGTGGGTATGGTTATTATAGGCGGCATTGTTGCGATTGCTCGTGTGACATCATTTCTTGTGCCTTTCATGTGTGGTATGTATTTGATTGCTGCATTTGCTATCATAGGCACGCACTTGGATATGGTGGGGGATGCGTTTCGCCAGATCATAGAGGGAGCCTTTTCACCCATGGCCGTTGGGGGAGGCTTGATCGGCGTTCTCATACAAGGTATTAAAAGAGCCGCTTTTTCCAATGAAGCGGGCGTTGGCTCAGCCCCTATTGCTCACTCTGCGGTCAAAACTGATAAGCCAGCGAGCGAAGGCATTGTGGCATTACTCGAGCCATTTACTGATACTGTGGTTGTATGCACGATGACAGCAATTGTACTTATTGTCACAGGTGTTTGGAAAGTTGATGGTGTCGTAAAGTCTGAGTCGGCAGATCTCTACAGTATGCCGCTGGCTGGAGCTGCGGTAGTTCAGCAGGTTGACCAAGGTGAGGAACTGCGGCTTCTCGGTAGCTCACAGGATCAAGAATCGGGTCAAATTTACAGTAAAGTTTGGCAAGAGGGAGCAGATCAGGATCTATGGGTCAACGCGGCAGATATCAATAAGGTGGAAGGTATCGCCAAGACTTCGATGGCTTTCGGGGAGAAGTTCGCCTGGTTCCCCAAACTCTTGGCGATTGCTGTGTTGTTGTTTGCTTTCTCGACAATGATTTCTTGGTCCTACTATGGGGAGCAGGCTGTCATTTATCTATGTGGGGGGCCTCACAAAACAGCGATATTAGTCTATAAGCTCCTATTCTGCGGGTTCGTCGTTGTTGGCTCGGTGGCTTCTCTCGGGAATGTCATTAGAATTTCTGACGCTATGATTTTTGCAATGGTGATACCCAACATGGTAGGCCTTTATTTCCTACTTCCTGTGGTGAAGCAGGAGTTGGCTATTTTCCGCCAGCATGTTGCCGAAAAGGAGGGCTCATAGGGCATTGATGATCAGATTGCTTGGCTACAGCTCATCTATATCATTTTTTTTTTAACAAGGTGACTTAGCTTTAAACCATTACGGTGTATTGCTTCTCTGGTTCTTATGATGTTAGATGTCAGAACGGCCAAAAAATGCGCTCGCCAAAAGTGAAGTTTTAAGGCAGGTTCCCGTCGTCTATGGCTTTGGGCTCTCCCTCAAACAAATCTGACCAACTCCTCGTTGGTGGGGGTGTGCCCGCGTGTATCAAATCTACATACGCTACTCGGCGTAAATTTCTCAGCGCTGCTGGCATCACTGCAGCGGGTGTTGTCATAGGAGCGCCGAAAAGTAGGGCTGCCTTCTTTGGTTTGATTGGCGATAAGCCAGTGCCAGGTATTCCTCATGCTTGGGTGCAGGCCAAGGGGTCTGATGTCACCAGATATGCTCGCTATATTCAGGGACTCAACCTGCGCAACATCACACCACGTATGGTTCTTTCACCTCATTTCAAATCCAGAGGTGGTGTGCCAAACAGTCTGCCCCCAATGAGCTACTGGAAAAAGGTCGGTCCGACGTTAAAGCTAATCGACAAGGTAGTTACACGCATAGGGTCTCCACTCAAAGAAATTGCATCTGCCTATAGAAGCCCAAGTTACAACAGGGCGGTAGGTGGAAGGTCGCAATCTTATCATATGCAGAATATGGCATGTGATATCAAGTTTCATGGTGTTTCCACTTATCACGTAGCTTCTGCAGCTAAAGAGCTACGTAACCAAGGTTTATTTAAGGGTGGCATCGGTCGATACTCGGCGTTTGTTCATGTTGATACTCGAGGTATCAATGTTGATTGGTAATTGGGTCGATCAGCAAGCTGTAGTGATACGCTGGGCACTCTTTAGTGCTCTTTTTTTGGCAACTCGATGGATTTTGCACACGTTTTTTGGGCGTAGTAACTGTTACATAAGGGCATGAAAAAAGGCACCCCGGGGTGGTGGGGTGCCTTTGAGTTTAAAGTTTGTGATCTGAGACTTATGCTTCGACCGAGTTGATGGTCTGAAGAATACGTCCTGCAATCTTGTAAGGATCTCCCTGTGAGTTTGGACGACGATCTTCAAGGTAGCCCTTGTAGGCATCGTTCTTGACGAAGCTGTGAGGGACACGAATAGAAGCGCCACGGTCAGCTACACCCCATGAGAACTTGTCTATGGACTGAGTCTCGTGGAGACCGGTAAGGCGCTTATCGTTGTCAGGCCCGTATACTGCGATATGCTCTTCGGTGAATTCTTCGAAAGCATCCATAAGCTTGAGGAAGTAATCCTTACCGCCAACCTCACGGAGGTGCTCGGTAGAGAAGTTTGCATGCATGCCTGATCCGTTCCAGTCACCTGTGATAGGCTTGCAGTGCCACTCAACATCTACTTCAAACTCTTCACAGAGGCGGAGAAGCAGGAAGCGCGCTACCCAGATATCGTCAGCGGCTTTTTTGGAACCCTTAGCAAACACCTGAAATTCCCACTGGCCTTTGGCGACCTCGGCGTTGATGCCCTCGTGGTTGATTCCTGCGTAGAGGCAAAGGTCAAGGTGGGTGTCGGTGATTTCACGGGCCATGCCGCCCACGTTTTTGAAGCCAACTCCACAGTAGTATTCACCCTGTGGGTTGGGGTAGCCGCCTTTGGGGAAACCAAGAGGCACACCCTCCTGCATGAGGAAATATTCTTGCTCGAAACCAAACCAAGTGCCGGGATCGTCAGGAATGGTGGCGCGACCGTTGGTGGGGTGAGCACTTCCATCAGGAAGCAATACCTCACACATTACAAGGATACCGTTTTCACGGGTACCGTCAGGGTAGAGTGCCACTGGTTTAAGAACGCAGTCTGAGTCCCCACCTTCTGCTTGCTGAGTGGAGGAGCCATCGAAGCCCCAATCGGGTAGCTGGTCAATGGTAGGGAACTCGTCAAAGTCCTTGAGCATGCATTTAGTGCGGAGATTTTGGACGGGTGAATAGCCGTCCAGCCATATGTAATCGAGTCTGTATTTAGCCATGATGTTTTTTATGATGGATATGTTTTTGTCTGTGATGCCACTTTTGTGCCTTGGCAAGGCAATAACGAATTAAGATGAGCAGATATCATGCCAAATCCTCGTGATATGCAATAAATTAAGCGTTATCGGCCAGATTGTGCACTTCCAGTGCTATAAGCGTGGTATCGTCTCTGCCGTCATTATTGACAGCGCGACACATCAGAGCCTTGGAAAGCTCACTTGTCGAGTCTGGGTTTTTTAAAAATGCGGCATGGATGTTCTTCTCCCAGAGACCATCGATGAGGCCGTCACTGCAAAGCAGGAAGCGATCACCTGATTGGTATGGGAAAGTGGCCATGTAAGGTTTGACCGAGCGGTGCCCGCCTCCGACGACCTCATAAAGTGCAGATCTTCTGGGGTGAGTCCGAAATTCTCGCTCAGTGATTTCACCACGGTTAAGTTTTTTCCAAACAAAGGTGTGATCTTCAGTCAGTTGCGTGGTCGTGTATTCAGTGTTTTGAATGCGATTTACATATAAACGGCTATCTCCAACATTACAGAAGTAGAGGTTTTCTGGCGTGAACCATGCAAGGGCAAGGGTAGCGGCCATGCCTTGTTTTTGCTCGTCCTCAGCGGCATCAGCATTGATGGCGAGATGCACGGCTTGAATAGCTTGTTGCATGTGATGAAGATAATCAGGATGGAGTCCTGAAGCCGCAGTTTTAAAAGTGCGCGGAATCATTTCGCTGAGATATTCCAGCAATAATCGTGATGCGACGTCTCCCGCATTACCGCCCCCCATGCCATCAGAGACAGCAAAGACAAGATCATGTGACGCCAGAGAATGACGGCCTTCCTGTCCCAGCAGGGATGCGCCATTGATGTCTGATGCAAATGCGAGCCATGCATCGTCATTGATGGGCTTTTTGGTTCCCGATATCGAATCCGCTGACCAAGTAATAGCCACTGGGCGTGGATCCGTCTGAGTGGACGGTGCTCCCGGTAAGAATGGATTCGGATCGTCAGACACGCGTATCGAGGTTCAGGATGGATCTTGAGTTTGCTCGGGCATATCCAACAATGTCGCGAGCTCAAAATCAATGACGCAGAATCGCCCTCCATTGGGGTCGTAGGTGATGTTGCGCGAAAATGGGTCATCATGGCGAACTCCGTAATTATTTTCTAGATCATGAAAAATTTTGTCGGTTTTTTTCTGCGAGATGTCTGGTGCAGGAGAGCCGCAGTTTGTTGTGGTTAAATGTAGCTCGCTCTCGTCAGAATCAATGTAGCGTGGCACATAATCACAGCCTCGTTCTTCGAGGGCTTTGAGAACACGTATTTCGTTTGCGAAGCGTTCCTCTTTATCTGTGCCTCGGAAGTATTTGTGCACATTGCCATAAAAATCAATTTTAACGAGCGATCGGATGCCGTCCTTGAGGTTCCTCATAGTTGGTGAAGTTAGTGAGTGTTTGTTAGGTCTTATTTATAGCAGAACTTGTGGGGGGTTGCTAGGCAGACTCCCTAATCCACTTTGTAGTTAGCTGGCGATTTTAAATCCTAGCCAGACGGCGGCAAGGCAGCCAAAAACTGAGATTCCAATATTTAGGATTGCGAGTAAAGGTGAGGACGAAAACAGCTTGTGTGTATCCAGAGCAAAAGTTGAAAATGTAGTAAAAGCTCCCAAAAATCCAGTCACGGCAAATGGGTGAAGCCACGCAGGATGACCATCGGATCGTGAGGCAATAAAGCCAAAGA
>JBNABE010000051.1:0-12784 GCA_049631945.1 Akkermansiaceae bacterium | reverse complement strand
GCGCTTGAAAATCTTCCAAGTCTTGCAACCTACCCCGCCAGATGCGCCACGCAGTACGATATTGAGTGCACAGCTCGGCAACTCCAGAATAGGCATCCAGCATAGTAAGCTGGCGATCAATAGACAGCAACCCTTGATGGTCGTGCGGGCCGTGCAAATCAACAAGATGCTCACCCAGGCTTTTGAGTAGATTAAGCGTTGCCGGTGAATTATTCACAAATTGCTTGTTCGAAGTCTGCCCAATAACTCGTCTAATGATGAGCTGCCCTTCCTCACATGGTTCCAACCCAGCCTCCGTCAACAAGGCGTCAAAAAGTGGCATATTAACCAAGTCAAAAACAGCCTCCACCACACAGCTACTTTCACCCGTGCGAATCAAGGCCTTATCTGCTCTCTCACCCAAAACCAACTTCAGTGCACCTACAATGACAGATTTTCCTGCTCCCGTCTCCCCTGTGACCCCGATAAGACCCGTCTCTAAATGCCACTCCAACTCATCAACGAGTGCGAGGTTTTTTACTTTGAGCAAACTCAACATAATCTTTGGGAACCAATCTCCTTGGCTCGATGGGGGTGATTATGCAAAGCTGACGCCAAGTTGAAACCTGAAATTTGCCTCACTTTCCTTGGCACCAGTACTTCCACCGGTGTTCCTGTCATAGGATGTAGCTGTTCTGTATGCACTTCTGAGGATCCGAAGCTGAAAAGAACGCGCTCTTCTATTCACCTCAGAACCCCTGAACACTCCATTCTTGTTGATACTGGACCTGATTTAAGAGAGCAAGCGCTGCGTGAGAATCTGACATCTGTAGACAGCGTATTATACACTCACGCCCACCTGGACCACGTCACTGGCTTTGATGAGTTGAGAGCCTTTTGTTGGCATCGAGATTCCCCCTTGCCCATATATGGCTCTGCCAAGTGTCTTGGTGAGATCAAACGAATCTATGAATGGGCATTTTTACCCACCAACACCAATCGGGGTTATGTGAGGCCAGATCCAATAGAAATCAGTGGCCCATTCATGTTGGGCAAGCTTAAGATCACTCCTATTAAGGTGGAACATGGCAACATTGACACCCATGGTTTCCGCTTTGATTATCCAGAGGCTCCATCAATTGCCTATTTACCTGATGTAAAAACAATCCCTCAGGCGAGCCAACAACTGCTCAAGGATATCTCCGTGCTCATCATCGATGCTCTCCATAAGCGCGAGCATCCAACGCACATGAATCTCAGCGAGTCGGTGACAATGGCGACAAAATTAAAAGCCAAGCGTGTATATTTGACCCATCTCTCACATGAGCTTGACGTTAATGATTCCGTGGGTGAGCTTACAGAAGCATTCCAATTTGCACACGATGGTTTAAAACTGACTTTTTCAATTGATCCACAATAGATAGCTAAAACCAAGTTCCATCGATTTCATCTCCAGACTTACGTCATGAAAAATTTCATTGTTGTTTTATCACTCTCTATTGTGGTTGCCAACGCAGCCCCTATCGCCCCAGAGAGTGTAGCTATAGTATACAATAGTAACATTCCGCAATCCATGGATCTCGCTGGGCACTATGCCCAAATGCGCAACATACCGCTTGAAAACCTAGTCGGTATTCCCCTACCTGAACGCGGCCAAATCTCACGAATTGCATACAACACCTCACTGCGTGATCCTCTAAGAAAGGCATTCAGTGCACGTGACTGGTGGACACTAGGGCGAACCAAAGATGGCATGATCATGCCTGCGACATGCAAAATAACCACTCTAGTGTGCATGCGGGGCGTTCCCTTCAAAATCGCGCGTGAAGTTATCGCCCCAACGCCAACAGATCAAGCCCCTGAGTCGCCGACCCAGTTCTCCCAATCCAATGAAGCCTCGGTTGATTCTGAACTAGCGATGATGGGTATACAGGGATTACCCACAGCTGGGCCATTGAAGAATCCTTACTTTGAAAAAGATCAGCCTTTCACAAGTTCAAAACTTCCTATCATGCTACTTGTGGGACGTATTGATGCCCCCAGTTATGAAATTTGCAAACGCATGATCAACGATGCTGTCGCCACGGAAATCCATGGCTTATGGGGCATGTGCTACATAGACATCGCTAAAAAAGGGGGGGGCTACGCAAGTGGAGATAAGTGGCTAGAGAAAATTACTGAGCTTAATTTCCTCACGGGTATTCCAACCGTCACGGATCGGAACAAACAAACCTTCACCACAAACTACCCCATGAACGATGCTGCGCTTTATTATGGTTGGTACACGAAACATCGTGATGGATCATTGCTCAACGAGCAGTTCAAATTCCGACCAGGAGCCATAGCCACCCACTTGCATTCATTTAGTGCGAGCAACTTGAGGGATACCAACAGCCATTGGTCAGGCCCGATCCTCGCCAAAGGAGCTGCTGCCACTCTAGGAAATGTTCATGAGCCCTACCTACACCTCACGCATCATCTGGACATTTTCCATGATCGCTTAATAAAGGGATTCTCACTCGTCGAAGCCGCCTACATGTCAGCGCCTGTCCTATCATGGCAACACGTGGTGCTTGGTGATCCGCTGTATCGTCCCTTCCTACACCTCGATGGTAGTGGTGAGCTGACTAAACAAGACCGAGATTACCGAGCCATTCGGTTAGCTCACGAAAACTGGGGCAACCAACCTGACACTCTGGTCCAAAAGATTCGTGCAGCTGCCGCAGCAAAGAACAACGCTAAATTATATGAATATCTTGGCCTTTGGCACCGCCACCAGAAAGATCATAAAGTCGCCATTGCCTTCTTCGACTCAGCAAGTAAGAAACATATCAAAGAATCAGACCAACTCCGCCAATGGCTATACACTGCCGATATACACCGAGAAAAAGGCAACAAGCGAACAGCTATTGAAATTCTGAGACAGGTCAGCCAAATGATCCCAGCTATTCCAGAGTCTAAAACAACCATAGCGCTGCTCAACATACTCGACCCACCACCGCCTCCCCCAGCGCAACTTCCAACCACAGGAGCAGAAGAAAACAAGACAAGACCAAGTGCCCCACCGGTCACAACTGGGTCATAAATCCAAAAAACCTGTTAATTTTCTCTCAAGCAGATTAGCAGCTTGAAACACCGATATAATTACCTTCGTATTGCATTCAACTTTTCCATAATCATGCATTCCAAAAATCCATGAACATAGTTCAATTCATTTCAACTAAATCTCACCCATGAAAACAAAAATCATTAGTTCCATAGTAATTTCGTCTCTTGCCGCAACAGCACTTGCACACGAAGCTGACTCTGAGTCTACGCTTCACCATGCAGCACCAAAAAGCCAACCGCTCATGACGGTGGTTAGCACAGGGCAAGGAGCCTACAGCTATCAAACGGTTCCAGGGTTTGGCAAAACCCCTGATGGATCTAAGCTTGGCCCAACTCACGGGGGGGTCGCTGTTGACAACCAAGGCCTCATCTACGTCAGTACGGATGGCCCCAAGTCGATCTGCGTTTTTAAGCCTGATGGCACATACGTTAAGGAAATGGCTCCAGAGGCTGTAGCGATTCACGGCATGCAAATTCATACCGAGGGCGACAAACAATTTATTTATGGCGCTAAACGTGGAAAAAATAAACAAGCCGTAAAAATTGACCTCGACGGTAACATCATCATGACCATTCCAAACAAAGCAACAGGTGAAATTCCTGGTGGGGTTGGCGGCATTACAGGTATTGCGGTTGCACCTGATAACTCAATTTTTGTGAGTATGGGCTATGGATCACAAATGATTCACAAATTTGACCAATCTGGCAAACTCCTCAAGTCCTTTGGCGGAGGAGGTAATGGCAAAAATCAATTCCGTTCATGTCATGGACTTGGTATCGACACTCGCTATGGTGCACCGCGCTTACTTGTCTGTGATCGTGAAAATCGCCGCCTGGTACACCTCGACCTTGAGGGCAATTGGATTGGAGTTCACGCCACCGGACTTCGCAGACCATGTGCTGTCTCTTTTCACGGAGATTATTCCGCGGTAGCAGAACTCGAAGCCAGAGTGGCCATCCTTGATAAAGATGGTAAAATCGTCTCCTTGGTGGGAGATAATCCTAATAAAGCACAATGGGCTAAATTCCCCGTAAAACCCTCAGAACAAAAACCAGGCATTTTTACTGCACCTCACGGCCTCAGCTTCGACAAGGACGGCAACCTATATGTTCAAGACTGGAATGCTACTGGACGCATCAGCAAAATGCAACGCGTTCAGACCGCTGACTGACGCCCTCTATTTGACAGAGAAATCGTCATCTGATAAATGTTTTCTAAATAACCACTGTTTCACTAAGCTAATAAATTCTATTTAGCATCCGACACTTTTTACGACATGCCAAGAATTGTAATCACCGAACCAGACAAAACCGGTCAGCCATATCGGTTCGAGCTTGAGCGCGAGTTAGTGACTATAGGTCGGAGGAAAAACAGTGACATCACACTAGAGTGCCGATCAACTTCGGGCGATCACTGTACGATGGAGCGCGTCGACGGGGGGTTCATATTACGCGATCAAGATTCCACCAATGGCATCAAACAAGGTAAAGCGATGATGCAAATCATCGATCTTAAAGATGGGATGGAGGTCAGTATTGGGGACGTCACGCTCGATTTTCAACTATCTAAACAAGAGATTGAGACGCTGTCCGAGGAATCCTTTATGCCACATGAAATGGAAAAGCAGCCCGCTTCTCCTGTGGAGGAGGAGACGCCAAAAAAAGGGCCGCTCACACTCAAAGAAAATACTTCCACCTCAACCAAGCACAATCACTCTAATCCTGCAGAGAATTCGCCAACGCCCCCTCCAGCTCCAAGTTATAGCCAAACTGCTATTCATACTGATAGTAGCTCAACCAAACCACTTCTTATTTTTATTCTGATTGTGGTAGCCGTCTTTACAGGGATGAGCATCAGTCACAAGATGCGCACTGGCGATTCCTTGCCCAGCAAACTTTTTGACAGCCTCAAGAGAAAGCCCGTTTCAAAAGAAGCCACTCAACTCGAAAGCTCTTCCGACTCATCTGAAGACCAAGGTCAATTGACTGAGTGATCATTCGGTACGGTGATCGAATGAGGCCTTCTCCAGCGAGGTTTTATTACCTTTTCATAAGCCAACTCTCAGTCGCGTATCGACCGGCTTCTATCTCACCGACACGCTGCCCATGGCTGTCATTATGCCGCCACTCTTCTATGTTTGAGGCTAATTGCTTTGCAAATTCCTTCCCGAACACATCTGCTTGTAAGTTGGTAACAACACTGCCTTGGTGGAGCAATCCATGCTTGGTTCGCCGCTGACCTGCTCCTGCTATCTTATGGCCATTTTGATCCATCAAATCATACATCACAGGATTATCAAAACAGACAGAACCATAACCACGCTCATGTTTGGCTACCTCGACTCTCTGCCCTAGTTTTCTAAGCACCGCACACAACTCTCGGTGAATCACATGGTAACTTGACGATCCTCGTGTGTGGCCAAGCTCAAATTTCCGGGGAATGATCAATGAGTAGGTCAGGTCAATACGGTGATCAACGATACCTCCCCCTGTCCACCGTCTTACATAACTCATAGACGTGCCATCGCAGAAGGAGTATGCCTGCACGACATCTGCAAGCTTGTGAAAATAACCAAAACTAACCGAAGGTTCACACCAATCATAAACTCTTAGCACGGGATATTCCCCTATTTGCTCCAGCAAGCACTGATCATGTGCCATGTTTTCAGAGCCTTTACGGGGAAACCCGTCTTCCCAATAAACCAGGTGATCAAAGACAGGCATGAAGGTCGATGTAAGATGGGTGTCTCGATTGAAAGTGCCACTTACTGACTCGGCTCAATTGTCCGATGTAGCTCATCCGCAACCTGCATGACGCGCACAGCCCCAATAGGTCCTGGGAAGACAACGCCAAGAATTAACAAACCATAGCGGCTGTCCACAGGGATTACTTCTAGTGTTGAGCTAGCACCGATTTTTACATGCAAGTTACCTACTGCGGCCGCACCAGCAGATTGCCTATTTGCCCGTTGAGATGCATTTGCCAACGTTCTAGCGACTTGGATAAGCTTAGGGTTTTCCACTTCATCCAGAAGAATCTGACCATTGACGTCGATGAGAAACATCGCCTTAGCGCCAAGATCTTCTCTTATTACCTGACTAAATTGACGAATTCTTGAGAGAAAAGGCCCTTTTGCATTCAGTTTACGAATAGGCTCATCAGGCAAAGCTGTGGTAGTCACGGCTTTACTGGTCGATTCCGCATCAGCGGATGGCAGATGATAAACCTCCGCCGCATCGTCTTTCACACGAGCTTTAACAGCGATCACATCCGTTGCACTGTGCTCCTGGTTAGATGAAACCTGAAATGGAGAATCCACTGCAGCATTTCGCGAGACCTTGGTCGGCTTTGGTTCTTCAGGCTTCACATGCAACACCGCCTCCGGCTTTTCATCAGATTTCGGTGTGCCAGCTTGGTTTTTGGTCTTTGGTTCAAGCTTCGTCACATCAGGAGCGCCACCCTCACCTGCAAAACCCTCAAACACTTGGCCATAAGCTGCATCGACAGCAGCTTCTTCTACCTCCGGAGGAGCCGCCAACAGGCCCTCCGCCAAACGACGTACCTCCTTAGCATCTAACCATGGTTGAAGTGGATCCATCAAATCTCAGTACTGTGTTATCTATTGATTAATGTGTTATCTATTGATTAATCGTCGCATCGATTTCTGCCCGCAGATTTTCAAAAACAGCTAGCACACCAGCACCCTCTTCCATCACGCCCACTGGCAATCCCTTGGCACTGGCACGCACGAAGAGATCGTCTCTTGGCACGACGTTACGCATCACCATCTTTTCAGGCAACAAGTTACGCAGCGCTTGCACAGCTTCCACACTTTCAATGAGTCGATTCTGAACCATAGTCATCAGCACACCACAGACCTTCAGGCGGGGATTAACAATCTGCATGCGTGTTAATGCCTCAAGCATTTTAGGCACCGAGCGCACACCTAATGGTTCCGCTTGCTGTGGGACGACGACTGCTGTGCACGCAGAAAGCACATCAGCCGTAGCACCAAAGAGCCCTGCAGCAGTATCAATGATACACACATCGAAACCTTGTTCCTCGGCCATCTTGAAAAAAGTGCGGACACGATGTAAAGACACCCCCATCGCGCCGCCGCCCAATTCATAATCACTGCAGCGCCCTGCCGGTACAATACTGAGAGTTTCGAGGCGTGTCGGTATGATGAGCTGCTCAATAGGAAAATCAGAATCAGCGATAGCATCATAGAATCCACTTAGAGATCGTGATTGCCGCGTAAGTGACAAGCCGACAGAACCTTGAGGGTCAGCATCAACAAGCAAGGTTCGTTTTCCCATTCTTGCATAAGCGTGAGCAAGATTGATGGATACGGTAGTTTTACCGACTCCTCCTTTTTGACTGGTTATGGCAATAGTTATCAAAACAATGAAAATCTTTGTAAACTTAACGACTCTGCCAAGAGACAAAAGCATTTTTTCGCCCATGCACCAGATAATTTTACATGAAAAGAAGCAGAAGATGTTATCATTTTATAAGTGTATCTTTAGACATTGTAACTATGGCGAAAAAATATTACAGATACCCTTACCAATGACTTTGCGAACTCCATATCCACGACTCTCAACCATAGTCGCTGCTATGACTTTTCTCGCTCTTTTGCTTTTTCTCAGCGGTTGCAGACCGAAAGACGCTGACAACCAAAACAATGCTGACCTTACCAGCCAAGAAGATGCTTACGTAAAATCTCCACTGGCCGAGGGACAGAGCAATCTACTCGATGGTCAAGTCGACTCTCTTGTCGAGTGGCAGAGCTGGCACCAGGATCTCTTTCGACAAGCCAACAATGAAAGGCGTGTAGTCTGCGCCCTTGTGGGTTCAGGAACGGACCTTGAGATGATCAAGGTTCTGGCGTCAATCAATCAATCTCCATCATTAGTAAAGCTGCTAAACAACAATCACATCAACACCATTATCGATACCAACTTACATCCGGATATTGAATACTACATGGCGATTGTAAGTATCATCTCGAAAATGAATACGCGCATGCCCATGTTAGTGTGGTTTTCCTACGAGGGTAATCTCTTGTCTTGGACGCCGATTAACTCAGCAACACCTAGTCAACTTGAGACAATCATACAAAGGACGAGCGATACCGTCTCTACCATGTGGCTTGAATCTCCGGAATACACTTTGGCTAACAGCCAAAGAGATCATGATAGACGCACAAAAGTGAGTCAGCCTAATCCCTTCGATGCAGGACGAGGCATTACATTGTCACTCGCAGGCTTAATCTCAAAAGCAAGATCACTGTATAACCCCGTTTCAGATACAGTCGATGCCCTCAACAAGCTAACTCCAGCCCGTTACATCAACCTGATGCTTACAGCATCAAGCCTGCCCGAACAGTCCACCAAACAACGACTACAATGCCTAGAAATCGCCAAGAGAGTAGCGAATAAAATGCTGCTTTACGGTCTTATTGACCCCTTAGACGGCGGCGTTTACAGCTCTTATCGAGGCAACAGCCAATCACTGCCAACTTTTGCTAAGACACTTCGCGCCCAAGCTCAATCAATGTCAGCACTATACAAACTCTATCAGATGACTGAGATCACTCAGTACTTGAAGGCTGCTAATCGTATAAAAACATTCATAACGCAACACCTCGCACAAGACAATGGCGACCTAGCTCTTGGCATGACATACCTATGCGACAACCCTCAAGACCAATTTGAGTTCTGGACATGGCAAGAAATCGAAAAATCACTAACTGCTGATGAGCTTGATCTAGCAATTGGCGCATTTGGATTGAGTGAGTTAGGTAACATCAGCTATGTAGATGATCCTCAGAAAATTTATTTTCGCAAAAATATCCTAACATGGAAAACAACCCCGGAAAGTTTAGCTAAAAGCAAATCCATCAGCACCAAAAAACTCACCAAGCTAATCGACTCCATCACATCAAAGTTACTCGCCATACGCTCTCAAAGGCCAAATGACGTAGCGGTCGAAAAACTAGCTACTTCAGGCTCCTTGGCACTCTATGCGAGCGCATGCATCTCGGGTTATCGTGCAACGGCAGATGCGGCTCACCTCGCCAGCGCTGAAAAAGCACTGAGCCACTTAAGAGATCATTACGTCGCAACCAACGGTCAGCTGCAACATTCAAGTTACAATGGTCAACTCAATGGCATACCCGCGAAAGGTGCAGATTATACACTCGTTTGCGAAGCAGCCTTAGATCTTAACGAAGCCACCCTCGACCCCGAATGGTTGCAATTCGCCTACAAAATTCACAAGCAGATGAACAAAAATTTACGTGATTCTAGCACAGGATTCATTAAAGAATCTAGTGCTGAATTGTATCCAAGAGCCTATCCAGCATATAATTTTATCAACCTGAGCTTCATCGACAATGATAGCACGTGGGCGTTAGCTCATTCAAATGCAAAGCGACTATCACTTCAGATAAACGATGATGCCCTTGACAAACAAATCATTCAATTAGAGGGACTCATATTACAAAATACTCAGTCATCAGCCCTCACATCGATTGATTACGTGACAAGAGAATCCATGGCTCGATCTGCGACATTCTACGTAAAGCTACCTATGAGTGATACCATGCTAGCCATGATTTACAAACAACCATGCCAGATAGTTTCAGTCACCGAATCAGGCGCATATCCTGAGCTTGGCATCGAGGCCAATGAGATGAAGGCAGGCTCATGTATTAGATTCGCTAACGGTAAGCGCATCGGCCAAGCCTCATCACTCACACAGCTAAAATCACTCACCGCCACAGCGCCTTAACACATAGCGAGTAACATACCCCAGACACTTCAGGCCGGTATTGAGCTGTCTCACTTACACTTATGAGCAAAATTGCCATTGCAAATCGGCTTCAGTAAAGGCAATGTCTGCACACATCAAGCTATGAATGCACGCACCGCAAGCCAAGACCGCAAAACAGCGGAAACCAACATCAGTGTTGCAATCGATCTCGATGGCAGCGGTGTATGTGACATTTCCACAGGTATCCCCTTCTTTGATCATATGCTCACTCTCTTGAGCAGACACAGCCTGATCGACTTGAAGGTAAAAGCCGTTGGGGACATCGAAGTTGACGCTCACCACACCGTGGAGGATACGGGTATTGTCTTGGGAGATTGCATACGACAAGCACTCGGTGATAAGAGTGGTATTCGGCGCTACGGCTCTGCTTACCTCCCTATGGACGAGACCCTCAGTCGATGTGTTATTGATTTGAGTAATCGCCCGCATCTCGAATTTCGTGCTCCTACATCAACACCTGACGCTCCGAATTTCCCTTTCACACTCACAGAGGAATTCTGCAGGGCCATCACCAACAATGTAAGAGCCAATCTGCACATCGAACTTCTCTACGGACGCGATGGTCACCACATTGCCGAATCTATTTTTAAAGCACTAGCTCGCGCCATACGTCAAGCTATCGAGATAGACTCACGCGAGACAGGAATTCCCAGCACCAAAGAGGCCCTCTAATCACCCACCAGATGGGCTCTCAGCGACTTAGACGATACTGGTCTTCTGACTCCACCAAACAACTCCTGCTATGAAAGTTGGCATCGTAGATTACGGTAGAGGAAATATACGCAGTGTTGAGAATGCATTTCTCGCAATCGGTGCCGAAACCGTTCTGGTTACTGCGCCGGAGCAACTGGCCGATATCACACACTTAGTCTTACCAGGCCAAGGAGAATTTGGTGATTGTGCCGCCAACCTCAAAAGCCAAGGAATGTTCAAGGCTATTCGTCAATGGACGGCTGAAGATAAACCCTACCTCGGCATATGCGTCGGCTATCAGCTTATTTTTGAAGCAAGTGATGAATCCCCCAATGCCCCAGGACTTGCCATTCTACCTGGGAGAGTAAAACGATTCCCTGATGTTGGTCTCAAAATCCCTCACATGGGTTGGAATTCCATCCAGCCGCGGAATCCAGAAGACGCTCTCTGGAATGACATGCCAGCAGAACCATATTTCTACTTTGTACATTCCTATTACCCAGAGCCAAGTAATGACGAATATATCGCTGCCAGTTGTGACTACGCCGTACCCTTTGCAGCTGCCGTCAGACGTGGTAATTTAATTGCCACACAATTCCACCCTGAGAAAAGCCAGCATAACGGCTTACAACTGCTCAAGAACTTCCTCGCAGTAACGAGCTAGCTGTTCTGCACTAATCGGCACCACAAAAGTCATGTGGATATGCAGCTAACTGTGCCTACCGGCTTAATCAACAATCGCCAAGCGATCACTGCCGCCTGCGTGGACTAATTGCTCAATTAAATCTCGAGCACGTTCTTCCCCCCGCCGAGTCAAGCGGTAGAGTTTATGTGAGTGCAATCCATCGCTCCTAATTTCCATCCATGCTTTTTTCTCCAAAGCATCGACAATCTTTGTCGTATTAGCAGGCTTACGGCCATAGCTATGAAGCAAGATGTTGAGCCTTTTGGTATCCATGTGCTCCTCACCTTCCAGAGCTTTAGCAAAGCATGCGATTAATACACTTTCACTTCCAGACAAGCGATACTTTAAATCTGACAAAACTTGGCGGGTATCCTGTAATGACTGCGATGTTTGCTGATCTCCTCCCAACTCCTCATCCACAGCCATCATGAATGCCTCCTCAGCCTCGCGCGCTTCAAGGGACTTCGTAACATAATTCTGATACAAGCGCATTTGCTCAATGCTCATTTGATCACTCATTTGCGAGACACTGATTGCTAATTTCTGCATGATATCTGGTTCAGGCATGAATTAAATTTAGCAATAGCTCATCTTTCACACAAGAATATTTACACAACAGCCAGAAAACGCCCCGTTTTGCAGAGAATTTCAGCTACCGTAATAATTAATATTAGTTAAATATATGTCATTTTCCCTTGTTTTAAAGGATGCGTTGATCCTCTTCGGACTAAAAGTTTCTCATATTAGCAAATATAGCTAATTTTTTGCACAAGTATTAGCTCGATACTTTCTTTATTATGAAGTCACGTTTTAATCATTATCGCCACAACCTACATTGTAGATCGTTTGATAACCAAAATGAAGCCAAACAGCTTGATCAATCACCTCCAGTGTCCACCCAGATCACCGTAGCCTCCCAACCACGCTGGAATCACGCTGAACTTACTAGGCATGAACCACATGCACCAAGCGATACCGATAATGATACCTCTGCCGCAGAGCTCAATGACTTTTGCTTATCTTGTATCGAGCAGCTTTCGCTCAGTAAACCTGATGGTTCGAGAGATTCTCTGCTTAAACAGCTTATTTCTGAGAAGCTACCCAGCTACACTGAGCTGATGGCCGATCTCAATAAAAGCTACCAGCGCTACCAACAGCATCATGACTGGACCCAGCAAATGTATCGTGCCGTTGAGCCTCTTTTACAAAAGAAGACCAATGCCGTGTCAGAGCAGCATAATTTGAACCAACTTACACTTCAATGCGTGGAGCAAGATATGCAATTGCAGTATCGAGTAGAGCAACTCAAAATGCGTGTAGCCTACATACAACAATCTGTATCGCAGCAACTTACCCAAATAGGTAGCGATGTCGGACTGCCCAAAAAAATCATGGTAAAGTTAGCCAAGTTGATCGTGCAGGCAATGCAGAGATAGCCGCAGCAACACTTTCAAACTTAGAAACTAAAAAGAGCCCCT
>JBNABE010000050.1:0-12922 GCA_049631945.1 Akkermansiaceae bacterium | reverse complement strand
AGCAATAACACTAAGCCGGCTAGAGCCCCAAAAAGAGGAGTCTGATATGTCCAATGTGCAGTAAAAAAGATGGGGACGCGCGCAATTTTATTGCGACTCCACCACGTGCACCCCTTCTTTGTTGATTGGGGACACGTAACATTGGTTTTCTAATTTGATATTGCTAAATACCTCCGAAATAGCTTTGCCTGCTCGCTGTGCAATCTGCTCGCCCTCACATAGAGCGAAGACACTTGGCCCTGCTCCAGAAATAGAGAATCCAAGTGCTCCATTTGACATGGCTGCTCGCTTCGCATTGTAGAACTCAGGGACGAGTTTTTGTCGGCGTGGTTCTGCGATTACGTCATGGATTGAGCGGCCGATCATGGCGTAATCCTCCTGGATGAGTCCGCAAATGAGCCCTCCCAGGTTCCCTATTTGCTGAGTAGCGTTGACCATTGGGATGTTACTTGGAAGAATTTCTCGAGCTACTTTTGTCAGAATTTCGATATCTGGGTGAACTACGGCAGCCCACAGGTTTTCAGGGACTGGCAATTGCGCAATATCGAGTTCCTGGTTGGAGCGTATGAACACGATACCACCGAGCAAACTTGGCCCCACGTTGTCGGCGTGCCAGGCACCGTCAGCACTTGCCTCACCTTGCATGGCAAATGGTAGTAGTTGTTGTTTAGCAAGGGGTTCACCGATGAGTTTGTTGACTGCGTATACACCAGCAACAGCTGATGCTGCAGATGAGCCAAGACCGCTGCCAAATGGCATTTTTTTGTGGATTTCTAACTCAATACCACGGTCGCTCATGCCAAGATGCCTGAGTAAATCTAGTGCGGCAACACCAGCCGTGTTTTTCTCAGCAATCTTAGGAAGCTTCCCATCATCGCCGGTGATTTCTGTGATTCTTAAACCTGGTTTATCAGAGTGACGTGCTACGACCTCGTCACCCGGGGCGTTGATGGCGAAGCCTAGTACATCAAACCCACAGGCAACATTGGCGACAGTTGCTGGGGCAAAGACGCGAACTTCTTGGAGTGCATTGGTGTTCATGACGCGGTAAATTTAAGCTTTAAAGGGTGTGAATGAGGCGTAGAGATGTCACGTTTAAGCCCTATTTGCAATGCTTATCGATTGATCAGCCTTGGAACGAATGGCTGGGAACGCCACATGCACCAAGACCAGTGATGCGAAAAAGTCTGCCTGCATCAGCCTCCTTGATGCTACTATGAACACCCGTTGTTACAAAAAGTTCATCGAGCTTATCACCGCCAAAAGCACACGCTGTTGTCTCGAGGCACGGTAGATCGATGCGATGGAGCTGCTTGCCAGTATGGGGATCATAACAAACTACACATGCTCCATGGCAGAAAGCTACCCATAGATTATCATTGTTATCAATAGTCATGCCGTCGGGCGACGCGTCAATCTGACTTGTCGAAAATGCAGTGCGCTGAGCGCTAAGCTCACCGGTGTCAGAGCTGTAATCGAACGCCATGATTTCGAAGCGTGGCGTGTCAATGTAGTAGCAGGTCGCTCCGTCTTTGCTCCATACGATACCGTTTGAGTTAGTGACCCCAGCGAGAGCGGGGTGAATAGATAGGTCGGTATCGAGGCGATAGAGTGTGGCGCTACCTGTTTTTTTTGTCATGCTCATTGTGCCTGCAAAAAACCGCCCGTCAGGAGAACATTTACCATCATTGAAGCGGTTGTCGGAGATGTCAGCTTCTGGGTGAGAAATGGGAGTGCTCCGACTCGTTTTTTGGTTGTAGAAATGAATACCTTTGTCTCCTGCAATGAGCAGGTTGCCCTCTGGTCCGCCGCATGATCGGGGCACGACTGTGCCAATACGTCCTATCTGAGCGTATACGTCCCAGCTTTTTTCGTGACCCGATGATGGATCGTATTCAAGTAATCGACCGGCTTCAATGTCGACATAAATGAGTCGATTTTGCCACCAAATAGGGCCTTCGCCCCATTTGGAGCGATAACTTCCTGCAAGCTCGATACTTTCCATGTCGGGATGCTTAGCAGTCTGTTTTTAAGCTGTCCAGAGGTAGTTTTATGGCAAGCTCTTGTTATCCAAGAAATGCCGTTGTCATTGGGTCGAATTGCATTATTGTCTCGGCACCCCAACTATTACAATAATCATGCATCCATTGGTGAGAAAAAACTGCTCAGTCATCAGAACACTCTGTTGTTCTTTTGTTTTTTGGCTGGGCCTAAACCCGATGGCGAATGCTAATTTCAAGTGGGAAACCGTCAAATATAATGGGCTCGATTATGTGACGCTTCGAAGCGTGAAGGATTTTTACTATTTTAGTAAAATCAAATACGGTGCTGTGATCACCATGGAAACTCCCAAGGTCGCATTGGAGGTTAGGCCAGGAACCCAGCGTTGCAGAATGAATGGTGTTCTATTTATCCTCAGTCATCCAGTGTTGGAGCGCGGAGGTCGTTACCTTTTGTCCAAAACGGATCTCATCAAGTTGATCGATCCTGTAATGCGGCCGACCTACATTTATCAGGCGCGTCATTTCAATACTGTGGTAATTGATCCAGGTCATGGAGGTAAAGACTCTGGAGGCTTGGGGCACCACGAAAATGAAAAGGTGTACACACTTAAGATTGCTCGGCTGGTTAAAGATATCCTTCAAGGGCAGGGATACCGCGTTGTAATGACGCGGGACAGTGATGTTGCTGTTAGCTTAGCTAGTCGCGTCCGTATTGCTAACAAATACCCTGATGCTATTTTTATAAGTATTCATTTTAATGCAGGGAACTCACGTGCTAATGGAATTGAGACATTCACAGTTTCGCCCGTAGGAGTACCTCACATGGGTCGTGATGTCCGAGCGGGAGATTTTCGCACGGTGCCTGGCAATGTAATGGACTCTGCCAGTATCGCCTTAGCAACAGCGGTGCATAGTAGAGCTCTTTTGTATCTCAACAGCAAGACTGCGGGGAATAATTTCAACATCGAGGATCGTGGCGTTAAGCGTGCACGCTATAACGTGCTTACTGGTATTAAGATTCCAGCGATCCTTTTTGAAGGAGGGTTTCTCTCAAATCGTAGTGAAGCCACAAAAGTGCATTCCTCAGCATATCAAAAAACACTTGCAACTGCGATCGCCAGAGCCGTGGATGTCTACAAGAAATCGGTAACAAGTCGCTGAGTTAGCGGCGACATTTTCTTGCTCTAGCCATTGGGTTATTGCCCCGTGGCAGACCAACGTATGAAACATGCATCTGTAGTAGCATCGAGATTGATGCTGGCTGTCGCGATGCCGTTTTCCGATATGGTAACGTTGATGGGTTGCCAGCTATCTGGCTCAAGTGTGTACGAACGTTCTGCTCCGATTTGATTTCCGTCAATGACGTAGTGGGAAATTTGCAACTGTCCGTTGTTGATGATGGGTGATAATGCCGGCTCAGCGTCGAGAGCATTCATCGGATTTAAATTGAGTGTGTATTCAATGCCGTTGGCTAGACCATCATGATCATAATCTTCGTTAAAGTCGCCAATGAGAGGGTAATAGGTTAATGCCCATTGTTGGTAATTTTGTGGTGTTACTGCATCTGTCGGAACAACTTCTAGTGGTTGCCCAAAAGGCATCCAGATGTTGCCAATTCTGGGTCTAACTTTGAGTATGTAGCTGGTGCCGGCCTCAAGGGGACCACCTGCAGTAATCTCATCAAGGCTAACAATCGAGTTGGTCTTTGATTGGTTCGTTAGGGATAGGTTTTGTAGCCACGCGCAATTAGAAAACACAACATCATCAATATAAACTCCAATCGGAAAGCCATTGTGAGTGTTGATATCGTAGACCCCAGTCGGATTCGGTTGGTGTAGTATGAAGCGGATGAGGATCTGAGTGCCTAGGGACTCGAGATTGATGTTTTTAAAATCAAAGCCGTTGTCAGGTATGCCGCCATCATTGCCTCCATAACTTGCCAGCATATCCCATGAGCCACCATCGTTAGTTGAGTAATGAACCTCGAGCCTGGTATCAGGAGCCATGTAACCCTTGCGCATCACGAACGACATCGAGCCGCCTGGTTTTGGAACAATTGTGCGATTGATAGTGATGGTCTCAGTAGATAGGGGCAATACATTGTCTGGAAATGCTAGATGAAAAGCTTTGTTGCCGCTGTTCCAGAATGAGGATTGGTCATAAGCACTCCATGTGTAGCTATCTCGAAAGTCGTAGTTATCACTAGTTCCATCAATGACATAGTCACTTGTCGCGTCTTCGGCGCCCTCGGTCCAGTTAATTGGGGAAACGGCTGAAACTTGAAATTGGTATTCCTCGGCATGGTCGATTTTATCGAATGCATAGTTAGCTCCACTTTGTGGCGGTGTGGTGTTACCAGTTAGGGCGGTATTTTCTGTAAGTCGCTTGGGGTTGATGACCGTTACCGAGTAGTTATGGCTGATTGTACTGCCGTTGATATTGATGTTTGAGATAGTGACGTCGATAGTGACATCTTCGAATTCAGCAGATGGAATGGCTGATGGGTCGACTGATTTCCAGACGATGGTGCTGTCCGCATATGATCCAAATTCTGGATTGGTGATAGTGGTTTCGAGGGGGGTGTTACCCGTGATTTGCATCTGGACAGTAGCGTTACTGAAATCTGCACCCGGGTATGATAGTGACCATAGTCGCGGAGTGATAGCCTCAGGAATGTAGCCTGAATTGGGCCATGCGATGAATTGGGGTGAGTCAGTCAGTGCTAGCCAATCGCCAATCACATAAAGCGCATTCGCAGGATAGTAGTCTGTGCTCACGGGATTGACGTCACCCGTTGCCACCTCTCTGAGACGAGAATTAAAAATAAAGCGCCGGTGTCCCACATTCGAGTTCTCCGCGCCGCCTGCGCCTTGGGAGTCTTCACTTATATATTCATCAATCGCGGTAGGTCCATAGTGACCTATGGCAATATTAGAGTAATAGGCGCCGTTTCTGGCAATGCTATCATCCTCAAGCCAATTTTCTGGCGGATTGTGGGGATTAGCTGTGCCGTTGGTGACGCTGCCGCCTGCCTTAAACTCAGCTGTGTTTTTTGCTAACATGAATGCCGCAGCCTGGGCAGCTTCTTGCTTGGTGGTGCCTTCTGGGGTAGCAAAGTTGGCGCTGCCGCTGAAGGTTTCGCTGCTGGCGTTGATTAAGATATTGGCATCCATGCCGGCCATGGCACGATAGAAGTTGATGCGACGCTCGACGTCTTTTTTGAAGGCTGCTGATGTGGATCCCGGTTGATTATTTGTGATAGATCCGTCCCACGCTAAGCGAGCCTCGTAGCCAGCAGATTCGATATAAACGGAGTTCCAAAAAGAGATGACGTCGTTGCGCGATTGAGTGTCAACGACGAAACCTGAGCTAGCAGATTCGCTACCCATGCCTGGCAACCAGGCATTGGCTTGGGGCGTAATCAATATTACGCACGCTAATGAGGATAATCCAGATGTTACAACTGATCTGGAAAATGCGGTAAGGGTGGAGACCATCGGGTGATAATTGAAAATCACAAAATTGATGGAGGGATTTGAGACTATACAGATTAGATATCAATAAAGTCAAACCAATTGGCCTTCAAAAAAAACAACCTTAATCAAACTATTTTAAAATAAAAGCAAATCACAGGGCTCCACCGCTCTGATCATTTTGTGCGACGCTGGGTATTGTTATCTCATGATTACGAGTAACAATAGATACAGGCTACCGAGCAACGGTGCTGATTATGTGTGCTTTGATTGGCTTTTAAGCCGATAGCTCGTGCTGAATAATACTCAGTCCGTAGAGGCTTGCAGTCTCGACCCTCAATATGATCTTACCAAAACTAATCCCTTGGAAGCCTGACTGATAAGCAGCGGCGTATTCATCAGCTGAGAAGTCACCTTCTGGTCCTACGAGCAGTGATATACTGCCTTGCGGTGGGTGTATTGAGAAATGCTCTCGCAAGTGAACTGCTCGATCATCAAGTGCTGCAATGAGACGAGTCTGGTCATGAGCACTATTTTCTAGCCATGTTGAGTAGAGCTGAGGGATAGCAATCTCAGGCAAGTAGTTTTGGCCGCATTGCTTGCTGGCCTCTAGGGCGATGCGCCGCCATTTAGCGCATTTTTTTTCTGCCGACTCGGGACGTGCCACGGTGTGTGCCGTGATCAGGGGTTGAATCCTGCTCACCCCAAGCTCGACCGCTTTTTGAACGATAAGTTCCATATTTCCGCCTTTGGGAATAGCTTGGCAAAGGATGATGGGGTGCTTGTTCTTGGGGGAGGTTGCCTGGGTCGAAATCTGGCAGATCACTAGATCGCGATTGACGGAGGTCACATGGCAGATAGCTGAAACACCATTCCCGTCAAAAATTTCGACAGCATCTCCTTTTTGCGCCCGCATGACACGGCTGCAATGCCGTGCCTCGTCTCCTGTCAGCGCCAACTCTACATCTTGCCATTCTTCGGTGGGGATGAAGTAGCGGTTCATAGACGAGGAGAATGCTGAGGACTGAGGAATGCCTCAAGAACCAAAAAAGCGTTTAGCTTTCTCAACAAAGGATTCTTGCATGGGATTGTTTTTGGCCCCTATCGAGTCTGCAAAATCCTTTAGTTTTTCTTTTTGTTCGGAATTGAGCTTAGTAGGTACTTCAACTTGCACCTCTACATGGAGATCACCTTTGCCTCCCGAGCGAAGATCCTTGATGCCTCTGCTGCGCAGGCGGAAGGTCGTACCACCTTGGGTGCCCGCTGGAATCTTAATAGATGATTTGCCATCAAGAGTTGGAACCTCTAACTCGCCACCGAGAGCTGCAGTCACGAAGGGGAGGGGGACTTCGCAGAAAAGGTCATTCTCCTCGCGCTCGAATATGTCATGCCTTTGGATGTGTAGGAATACGTAAAGATCTCCTGGTTGTCCGCCTCTGAGGCCGGCGTCACCATTACCACTTGAACGCAATCGTGTGCCGTCATCGACACCGGCAGGAATGTTGATTTTGATGCGCGTGGTCTCGTTCTTGCGACCTTCGCCTCGGCAATCAGGGCAAGGATCTGAGATGGTTTGACCTGCGCCATGACACGCTGGGCACTCTGATTGCTGTACAAAGATGCCGTGCTGGCGGGTTACCATGCCTTGGCCACCGCAGGTGCTACAAGATTTGCGACCACTACCACTTTTCGATCCGGTGCTGTTGCAGGTTGAGCAGGCCTCAAGTTTTTCAATTTCGAGCTCTTTTTGAATGCCGCTAGCGGCCTCTTCGAGGGTGATTTCAAGGTCATAGCGAAGATCACTTCCCGGCTGTCTTCCGGAGGGGTCGCGGCGCCTGCGGCGACCGCCGAAGAGGTCTTCAAAGCCACCACCGCCGCCACCAAAAGCGCCGCCAAAGACTTGGGAGAAGATGTCTGAGGCATCGTGAAACCCACCACCGCCAAAACCGCCGCCACCACCGCCACCAGCCTCAAAGGCGGCATGGCCATAGCGATCGTAAGCCGCGCGCTTGTCCTCGTCACTCAGCACCTCATAGGCTTCACCGAGCTCTTTAAACTTTTCCTCAGCTTCCTGATCGTCTGGATTTTTGTCAGGGTGAAATTTGATCGCCAGCTTACGATAGGCTTTTTTGAGCTCAGCGGCTGAGGCGTCCTTGGAGGCGCCAAGAACTTCGTAGTAATCTCGTTTTGATGACATGCTTACTCGTCGTTTGATGGTGTCTCTGATGCGTTGGCTCCTAATGATACAATGACATTAGACGGGCGTAGCAGACGCTCACCTATTTGATATCCTTTGCGGACAACTCGGACAATGTTACCTTCATCGACTGCATCACTGGGCTCTTGGCTGAGAGCTTCATGAATCTTAGGGTCAAATTCACCACCTTCCTCAGCCTTGATCTCGACGACGTTTTGCGAGCCGAGAAATTCCTCGATCTGTTTGTGCACCATTTGCATTCCCATGAATAGCATGGATCCCTCTTCCTGAGCGGCGGCTTGCATACCCATGTCAAAATTATCCAGAACTGGCAGTAATTCTTCTAAAAGGCTTTGATTTCCGTAGCGAACAGCGTCTAGTTTCTCGCGAGACATGCGCTTGCGGAAATTATCTAGCTCTGCGGCGTTGCGTATCGCTTGATCTTTCCACTTGGCAAGCTCCAATTGTAATGCCTCCCAGGGATCAACTTCTTGTTCTTCTTCAGTAGCAGAAGCTTGGTTTTTCGGGTCTTCTGATGCAGAGTCAGACTGTTCCTCGGCTTGACTGTCTTGACTGTCGTTGACGACATCTTCGTTTGTATTAGCTTCTTCGCTATCTTGCGTAGGCTCGTGCATGGGCAAACTCATAGCTAGAGATAGCACTTCGTCAACTATTTCGTATGCCACAAAGAAAGGAAAAGATACGTTTGACCAATGGAGGAGGGGGTGGCATGGGTCTACTGTTGTGCATCAATGGCTTGGAAAATGTCTCTGTGTGGTAGCAGCTTTGAGTATTCTCGAAGCTCACCTCATGGTCGCACAAACCTGGGCATGGATGCAAATGATCAATGATCGTGTGCCTCAACAAGGGATTTCCGCGGCGCTGGACAGCACCTTCAGCGGTGATTCGCCATGTGCGATGTGCTGTGCTATCGCTCAGGAGCGAAAGGAAAAACAGGAGCAAGCTCCGGTTCCCGAGTCTGAGCCCTCCGTCAAATTCCCCCCGGTCAAATGGAACACGGTGGGTATTGTGTTTCCTCCAGCATCAATCCATTTACCTCTCCTGCTTGATGGTATAAGAAGGATGCTGGGTCGAGAGGACGGGCCCTTGCTGCCGCCGCCGCAATTAGGCTAGTCCCATCATCTTTCTTTATTAGCAACGGTATGCGCCGTTGCAACATACTGGTCAGCCACAATGAACGGCTGCTCAGTTATTTTGGCTGATCACCTCGATTACTGGTGTTTGCCTAGCTGTTCATCGAACACTTCATTTCAACTTATTAACTTATTATATCTATGAAACATTTAATCTTATCTATTCCCGCTCTTGTAGCGGTTTTTGTCGGTGCCAACATTCCATCAGTGAATGCGGGTGTGTCTGTTGCGAATGCAAAAAGTCGCAGTGCTTGTAGCGGCTGTGAAAAGCCTGCCTGTATCTGCGCATCTAGCTGTGTGTGTTCAGCTGATGGGCACGACTATTTACTCCATGGGCCGAGTGGTGTCATGGGGGATCACATTCACCGCAAGGGAGGTCTGATGGCATCCTATCGCTATATGTTTATGAGTATGCAGCGTAACTACGATGGCGATTCACAAATCTCTGATGCGGATGCGCAAAATGGCTACATGGGTAGTGCAGCTGAGATGGATATGCAGATGCATATGCTGGGTGTAATGTATGCCCCGTGCGATAAACTCACCCTGATGCTGATGTCGGCATACAAGGAGAATACCATGCTTAATAACATGATGGGGGGCGCGCGCAGCAAGATGCGTTCGTCCGGCTGGGGTGATGTCACCTTATCCGCCTACTATGGTCTTTACAAAAAGCAGGCCAGTAGTGCTCATTTTGGCCTTGGAATCTCAGCACCCACGGGCTCTATCGATGAGCGCATGAGCAGTGGCGCGCGAATGGGCTACCCTATGCAACTGGGCACTGGAACCTGGGACTTGAAGCCATCATTGACATGGATTGGGCAGTCTTGCGACTGGTCGTATGGTAGTCAGATCTCAGCTGTGATTCACATGGATGAGAATGACAACGGCTACACACTTGGTGATAGCCTAATGCTCACTGGCTGGGTTAATCGCCGTCTCAATGGGTGGTCGGCTTTCTCGATTCGCCTTACTGGCAAGAGCTGGGGCAATGTCGATGGTCGTGATGATGGGATGCCTACTATTGCCATGGGGCCCATGATGGGACAGCCGATGGCTGGAGCTGTTGACCCTGATGCGCGCGGTGGATCACGTATTGATCTTTCGCTGGGTTTGAGCCTGTGGAATACCGACTCTGGCGCGCGATTTGCAGTAGAGGCTGGGGCGCCTGTTTATCAAAAACTGGACGGCCCACAGCTGGGCACAGAGTGGTTTCTGGCAACAGGCCTGCAATTTTCCTGGTAGGAGAAAGGCAAAAGTAAATATCAAAAGGTGGTTGCGTCTGTTACGGTGCAGCCACTTTTTATATTCAAGTAGAAGAATTTGGAATCTTAATCCTTAACCCTTGTTTTTTTGCCTGGCTTGAAGCTGCACCCGCATTGGCCGCTGCCGCAGCCATTATTTTTGTTGAGAAACCAAATTTTCACCCATCGCCGTGCGAAAATACTCAGGGTGATGATGGTAATCACCAGCGCTGCGTAGGTTTGCCAATTTGTCCAATCCATGTTTCCAGTTCATTCTAAACCATAGGCCCCAAAATAGAAAAGGCTTTACACAAATAGACTGCCGACTTGGTAGACGGTAAAAGCGGCTAACCATGCCACGGCCGTCATTCCCGCCAATTGGCCGATTGCCCACTTCCAAGAGCCTGTTTCCCGCCTTACTACCACCGTTGTCGGCAAACATTGCAAGGCATAAACAAAGAACACCAGCAGGCTCATCGTGGTCAATGGAGTATAAACCTTGCGACCATCAGGCCACGTTGCTTGAGCTAGCTTATTTCTGAGTTGCTCAAGGAAACGATCTTCATCGTCAGATTCCTCAACGGAATATGAGATTGCCAAGTTGGCATTAAACACTTCCCGCGCCGCAAAAGCTGCAACCAATGCCGTGCCTGTGCGCCAATCGTAACCTAAAGGCTTGACCACCGGCTCAATGAGGTGGCCGATTCTACCCATGTAGCTCTGCTCCAATGCAAGTGCTGGATCATCAGCGGCCGGGGTTCCCTTCTTTGGCTTCGGATAGGTTTCCAAAGCCCATAGCAATATACAAAGCCCTAGGATGACTGTGCCCGCTTTACGCAAGAAGGACCATGCTCGCTCTGCCAGATGGCGACCTGTGTATGACATGTTTGGCATGCTGTATTCGGGTAATTCCATCAAAAAATGTGAGGCTTCCTCATTACCTTTGACCCGCGGTGCTAACAGCCATGCGGCGAGCAATGCACTAGCCGTGCCTAAAAAATAAATTGCGGCAAGCACCAGTGCTTGAACCATCGCTCCATAACCCGCCAACAACATGCCGATGAGGAGTGAATATACGGGGAGCCTGGCTGTGCAACTCATCCACGGGGCAATCAGAATCGTCAGTAAACGTTGCTTTGCGCTGTCCATACTGCGAGTTGCCATAATGCCCAGAATCGCGCAGGCGTATGAACTTAACAGTGGAAGAAAGGCCCTGCCACTCAACCCCACCTTGCTCATCAAGCGATCCATCAGTAAAGCGGCGCGAGCCATGTATCCAGAGGTTTCAATCAGGCCGATGAAAAACAGCAGCAATAAAATCTGCGGCAGAAAAATAACGACGCTGCCCACTCCCGCAATGATACCATCAATAATTAAGTCCTTGAGGTCTCCCTCGGATAACATGCCAGCAACCCCCTCGCTTAGGTAGCTGATCCCTGAGTCTACCCAGCCCATGGGATATTCAGCCAACCTGAAAATCGCCCAAAAAATACCCATCATCAAGCTTGCAAATACGACCCATCCTATGAATGGGTGTAATACAACTTGATCAATTTTATCACTGAGCGTGAGTCCTGACATGCCGTCATCAGGTTCCTTACGTCGAGCGGTGAGTAAACAAACCGATTGTACCCATTTAGTACGCGCTTTTGAAATGGCATCTTCAGGGCAGACCTCAGCGCTTTCGCAGTTGGCGGCGTATTCTATGCTTGCCTGCTGTGCAGCTTGGCTCACCGCAGATTGCTCGGAGCTTCTGTAATCTAAATCAGCCAATAAATGAATGGCATGAGGCTCAGCATTTTCAATATGCTCGTTTTTTAAACGGCCTACTAAATCGGTGATTGCAGATTCGGTGTGCTTGTCCGCCTGCCATTTACGTGCTGACGGCCTTGGCAATGGACGCCTAATCGCATGCTTGATATCGATGATACCAATAGACTTGTTTGCTTGGCAGGGCACTACGGGCAAACCCAGTTCCTCTGCGAGTAATTCAACGTTGATCCTGATGCCTTGCTTCTGAGCGATGTCTATTTTGTTGAGCGCAACGATGACTGGTAGCCCAAGATCCATAATTTGAGTGACCAAGTATAAATGGCGCTCAAGGTTTGATGCGTCAACAACGCAGACAATAGCCGCGGGCAAATCACTGCCTTCTTGATCACCCAATAAAACATCGCGGGTGATTTTTTCATCAGGAGCCTGCGGACTCAGCGAATAACAACCAGGTAGGTCAAGTAATTCATATTTGTGTCCGTGTGGGGTTCGTAAAGTGCCGGAGACTCTTGAGACAGTCACCCCTGGATAGTTTCCTACTTTCTGATTAGCACCGGTTAGTGCGTTGAAAAGAGTTGTTTTTCCGCTGTTGGGATTCCCAACCAGTGCAATGGTTTCCATGAAATCTGATTAATTTTAGGGTGTAACGAAGCAATCAGATTAAACCGTTATGCTTCGTGGATTTCCTCCACTAAAACCTGGTCACCGAGTTTTTTACTGAGCGCCAGACGGGTGCCACACACTGAGCAGATCATGTTACGCCCGTCAGAGAGCTTGCAGATTTCCAATTCCTCACAGAAGCCAATTTCTCTCAGTCTTTGGCATGCTCCACCTTCAAGTTGGCGAATACGTAGCTGGCAGCCTGCACTCGCCTTACTGAGGGTCATGGCGCTGTCTGCTTTGAGGTCGCTTGCTATATCTGCAATCATCTACATGGGCAATGAAGCGCAATTGAGACTCTATTGCAATAAGAATCTTAAAGCATTCAATTTTTACCGCCCGATCAGGCCGACAAGGCCTAAAAATAACCAAAAACACGTCATTTGACTTTTAAGAGCTTATTATTGGATTAAGAACT
>JBNABE010000049.1:0-12925 GCA_049631945.1 Akkermansiaceae bacterium | reverse complement strand
CCCTCATGACACTCACCGACATCCTGAAGCAGCCCGACCACAGCCGATTCAGCATCGAGCTGCTTCCCCCGCTCAAGGACCAGCACATCGCCGAGCTTGAGGCCATGAATTATCATGACATCCTAGCTCTATTTCCCGGAGATGTTGAAGGCTTTGCAGGACCTAAACACAAGAAACATCACGACCCTAATTCTAGTGGCATCGCTTACCCTGAGGTAATTGTTCCTCGTGAGAGGGTTCGTTTTGAATCGGTCTTTAGTCCTCGCTGGAACACTTACTATGCGACTTATTTTACCATTACAGGTCTCCACGGCTTACACGTGATCGCCGGGGCTCTGGTCCTTGCTTATTATCTTTTCTTCGGACGCAAGATGTTTGAGGAGAAGCCAGAATGGCTCGCTAACCGAGTAGAGGTCGGTGGTCTTTTTTGGCACTTTGTTGACCTTGTGTGGATCTTCCTTTTCCCAATCCTTTACCTCATGTAAGTGGACCAATTACTCTTAATAATTTAACAATCATCATTCAAAATGGCCGATTCACCCGAAGCGATCAAGAAACATATCAAGCTCTATACCATAATAGGGGTTGTCCTATTCATCTGCACAATCCTTACTGTGGCTGTTGCCAAATTCGAGTTTCTCGACTTTGGTGAGCGTGGTTTTGACAGTGCAGACGCCGTCATAGGCTTGCTCATTGCCACCTTTAAAGCAACGCTGGTAGCCCTTATTTTTATGCACCTCAATCATGAGAAGCAAATGGTACACTGGCTGTTCGGCATGGGCCTCTTTTTTGCTTTTTGCCTTGTTGCGCTATTCGCATTTGCTTTCTCCGACCCTATTGAATTCCAAGCCTTTTTCGGAAGGTAGCCTAACCCTAACCAATTATCTGATGTCGCTCAAAGGATTCCACATTCTCTTCATTACAATCTCTACTCTACTCTGTGTTTTTGTCGTGATTTGGGCATTCGTTTTGGCTTCATATCCAGATACGGCTCTCAAGGTATTTGGTTCTTTTTGCGCTCTGGTTGGTGTTGTCCTGCCAATTTATGGAGTTAGTTTTTATCGGAAATCCAAAGAAATTTAACTGCTTATTAATAGATTATGACTTCAATATTTAATATTTTAGGTTGCGCCGTATGCATGGGAGCAGGGGAAGATCACCTCGATTCAGTTGCCGCGGGATATGCAATGTTAGTGATGTTGCTCATCATTGTTCCAATGCTCGCTTCGATCATTTTCTTCATTTCCCGCATGGCTAGGCGTGAGTCTGCGAGTCTCGATCCTGCCCTATGCGACTAATCATTCACTTTATCTAAATCACCACCTACTATTCTCATGTCTATTCTTGATCTCCTAGGTAACCCAGCAAACAGCTCGCAACACGGTGAGCAAGTCGACCAAATGAATGCCGTTATTCACTGGCTGATGGTTGTTCTTTTTATTGGTTGGACCATCTTCTTTTTAGTTTGTTTGTTCAAATTCTGGCATCGCCGTAATCCCAAGGCATCCTACAGCGGGGTTAAGAGTCATGTTTCTACTCATTTGGAAATAGGTGTTGTTATCGTGGAAGCGGTCTTCTTGTTGGGTTTTGCATTCCCGCTATGGGCAGAACGCACGGATACCTTTGATCGCGTTGTTGCCAATGACCCAGATGCACCACGGGTTCGGGTTGTTGGTCAGCAATATAGTTGGACGTATCACTATCCAGGTAATGATGGGATTTTTGGCCGCACCGATAACTCATTAATCTCAGGCGACAATTCACTTGGTATTGATCCAGACGATCCAAATGGTGATGATGATTTCATTTCGACTTCTATCCTTCGCCTGCCTGTCGATAAGAACAGCATTCTTCAAGTTTCATCTAAGGATGTCATTCACAACTTTGCCATCGTTCCCATGCGTATTCAGCAGGATTGTATACCTGGAAAGGAGATACCAATGTGGTTCAGACCAGTAGAAAAGCTTGAAACGTATGTTGTCTGTGCTCAGTTGTGTGGAGAAGCTCATGCCAATATGAAAGGTAGCATGGAGGTCATTGATACGAAAGAATACTACGAATGGGCTAAGTCACGAAGTGACGAAGAGCTTGCAAAAAAAACAAAGTAGCAGACTCACGATACTCAATCAAATGACTCATTGATAAGCAGTTCCGTATATTCGGAACTGCTTTTTTTGTTTTAAGTGCCGAGGCTGTGACATCGTCCTTGCCACTGAATCAAAACATCTCTACTAAATGATCTGTTCTTTTTAAATTTTGATATGAGTAAGAAAAAAGCAAAAACCAGTGCTAAAGCATCAGCCTCTGAAAAAGATAGTGCTGGCGTCAACTCATCATCAAAAAAAGAGAAGTTAGAATCAGGCGAAACCTCCTCTGTCCAAAGTAAACCCACCATCTTGGTGGTAACGCCAGAAATTACCTATCTGCCGGAAGGTATGGGTAACATGGCCCAGCGTCTCAGCGCCAAGGCGGGTGGTATGGCGGATGTTTCAGCGTCTCTTGTGAGTGCCCTTTATGATCAAGGTGCTGATGTGCACGTGGCGCTGCCCAATTACCGTAGGATGTTCAATGAGGGGGTGAAAAACGTCCATGATAGGGAATATGAGCGTGTGAGAGAGAATCTGGGTGAAGATCGTATCCATCTAGCGGAGGACCGTATTTTCTACCATCGCGACCAGGTCTATGCGGGGGAAAATCTTCTCATGGCATTAGCGTTTATGCGCGAGGTGATTAATCATATCATACCGCAGGTGAAACCAGACCTCATCCATTGTAATGACTGGATGACGGGACTCATTCCAGCGGTGGCTAAGCGACTTGGCATTCCTTGCCTCATTACCATTCATAATATTCATACCGAAAAAGTATCTATGGCGGAAGTTGAAGATCGAGGTATTGATGCTGCTGAATTCTGGAATCATCTTTACTTCGAAAATCCGCCATATTCATACGAGCAGTCACGAGAGGGCAATGCTACTGATCTTCTGGCAAGTGGTATTTTTGCCGCGGATCATGTGAATTCAGTCAGTACGACATTCCTTCATGAGGTGGTAGACGGGAGGCATAGCTTTGTCCCGGACGCAATACGCAACGAGTTATCTAATAAGCTGTATGCCGGTTGCGCTACAGGTATTCTCAATGCTCCCGATGTTTCTTATGATCCGACAACGGATGCAGCATTGGAGATGAACTATGATGATTCTAACGTCATGCAGGGGAAAGCGGCTAACAAACGCAAGCTCCAAGAGCGCTGTGGATTAAATGTTGATCCTGATGCGCCTATCCTGTTTTGGCCGTCTCGTCTGGACCCAATGCAAAAAGGTTGCCAACTACTTGCCGACATTCTTTATCAAACGATTGCGGATTATAGTGATATTGGTCTTCAGGTTGCCATCATTGCCAACGGCTCCTTCCAGCAGCATTTCCGTAGTATTCTTGAGATGCACAACTTACATGGACGGGTTGCGGTGTGTGACTTTGATGAGGGCTTCTCTCGCCTAGGCTACGCTGGTTCGGACTTCATGCTCATGCCTTCCCGCTTTGAGCCGTGTGGCTTGCCTCAGATGGTAAGTCCCAAATATGGCACATTATCTGTGGTGCATGACACGGGAGGTATTCATGACACTGTCGAGCATATGCACCATGATTGCAGCATGGGCAATGGCTTCAGGTTCCAGCATTATGGTCCAGATGGATTGCGCTGGGGTATTGATGAGGCTATTGGCTTCTACCGTCGTTCTGAAAGTCAGAGGGAGGTGACGCTATCAAGGATTATGCGTGAGTCGGCTAAGCGCTTTAATCACGAAACAACAGCGTCTGCCTATATTAATACTTACGAGACAATGCTGGGCCAGAAGGTTGGCAGGTAAGCTCCGCAAGGTATCCAAGCTAAGACGGATTTGAGCGATCGGCATCAGACTGTGGGCCGAAGATTTTTTATGTCTATTCAAACTATTATTACACACCCTGGAGGTGCTCATAAAGATGACTTTCTTGCGTGTAGCTTAATGGCATCCGTTCATGGTGTGCCGATTCGGAGGTGCGAACCAACAGAGCAAGAGCTGGA
The DNA here is from genome assembly GCA_049631945.1 of Akkermansiaceae bacterium. Lineage (GTDB taxonomy): Bacteria > Verrucomicrobiota > Verrucomicrobiia > Verrucomicrobiales > Akkermansiaceae > Oceaniferula. The sequence goes on along the minus strand of JBNABE010000049.1, from coordinate 8,859 downwards.
TGATGCAAGTATTTGCGTCATTGATGTGGGAGGCAGGCATGAGCCTGAGAAAAATAATTTTGATCATCATCAATTCCCACGTGATCACAAGCCTACATGTGCTTTGTCGCTCATTCTTAAACACCTCGGTATTTATGAGGATGCGCAGATGTTTTGTGACTGGTTGGAGCCTGCTGAGTGGTTTGACTGCCGTGGGCCTCAAAAGACTGCTGAGTGGCTCGGTGTAGAGCGAGATGTGGTTGGTAAGCTAAACTCACCGATAGATATGACCATGCTACGGCGCTTTGCACAGGTCGCAGTCGACAGCGAACTAAAAGCAGGGGATCATATTTACGAGTTGATGCGCTTTATTGGCGGAGATTTGTTGGAATACCTTCACTCAGTGCGGAGTAAGCTAGACAGCATCAGTGCGCATGTTGAGCGCTGGGAACTGGCCTCTGGCGGAGAGAGTTTTGATGTGTTGTTCCTACCGCGCATGGAATCTGCACTCGATGATGTATCCGGAAGTCTAGGCCGTTACATCATGGTCAATGCGCTTCACGAGGAAATATCAGCAATTGTTTATCCAGATAGCCGAGGTGAAGGTTTTGGATTAGCTCGATTTAACGATCATCCAAGAATTGACTTTACCCGAGTTGAGTCAGCTGATGACGTCCATTTTGCCCATAATAGTGGTTTTTTGTGCAAGACAAGTGCCACTGAGCAGGCACGCCTTAGAGAGATTCTTACTCATGCATGGCAGTAGCCATGTTTGGGCTGGCAGGATAACGAGCCAATTTCCAAGATCATTCTTGGGAGGGGACAGCAATTCGTGTATGAAGAGATGCATGAAGATATCTATTTGTCGTGTTTTGCTATGCCTATCAATGGCGTCACCTTTCGTCAGTGCTGCCGAGCGTGTCAATTTGGGAGACTTTTTATTGTCGAGGTCTCCAGCAACGGCACCCTCGACTAAAATGAGCTTCAGTATGCTCGGGGATGTTGATTTCGATACGGCGGGTGGAGGTTTTTCCTATGAGAGGTTTGAGCTGGATATCCCATTCAATGCTCCACACTATCTTAATGATAATAATGCTTTCATGGTAGGTATGGACTACAAGGCCACTTGGTTTGATTCCGATACGATTATCGGCAATACAGATTTACATGATTTTCGACTTAAGTTGCGCTGGATGTATCGTCAGCCGGGTAGCAAGTGGTCTTGGATGACACTGATCCAACCAGGCTTGGCGACCGATGGTAATAGCATCGATATGGATGATTTCTCAGTCAATGGTCAGATCGGTTTTCGTTATGCCGCATCAGCTGACTTAGCGTGGATAGGCGGGGTGGTATTCTTTCAAAACTCAATGGAAACACGGGTGTATCCCGGGATAGGTTTCCAGTGGCGGCCAAACGATGACACCTTAGTGAGGCTTGCTGGTCCGAATTTTAAGGCATCGTGGCAGCCGTGTGATGACTGGATTCTCCATGCTGTTGTAGCTTCAGCTGGAGGCACTTGGAATGTAGAAGAAGCGGGTTCTGATTTTGACCTGAGCTTGCGTAGTTATTACGCGGCCATTGGGGTAGAGCGTCAGCTCTCGGAGAAGGTATGGCTCGGCCTATGGGGTGGTATGACCTTTGCTAATGAATTAGAGATTGATACTGCCTCAGGAACGAGTGTTTTTGAGGATGATGCCGACTCCGGCTGGTTCATGAAGCTGGGTCTTCGCAGAATTGTCTGGTAAGTAGATTTAGAATACACTCTAGATCTGACATGATAAAGCCGCTCCGGCTCGATAACAAAAAGCCCGACTGGTTAACCAGTCGGGCTTTGTTGTAAAATTTGCTTCGTTACTTTTTAGCTTGCTTCAGCGAGCTTCACGTTGACGCGACGACCGTTCTTGTCGAAGTAGACATTACCGTCAACGCGTGCGTGGATGGTGTGATCCTTACCCATGTATACATTGTTACCTGGGTGCCACTTGGTGCCACGCTGACGGATGATGATATTACCGGATACGACTGTCTCGCCGCCGAATTTCTTGACGCCAAGACGCTTGCTACGTGAGTCGCGACCGTTTTTAACGGAACCTTGTCCTTTCTTATGAGCCATTGTTCTGAGTAGTTTAGGTGATTAGGTAGCTTTGATTAGCTGATGCTGGTGATTTCCAGCTTGGTGAGGTGGCGGCGGTAGCCTTTGGTTTTGTGGTAACCTTGACGACGCTTGAATTTGAAAGCGATACCCTTTTTGCCGCGGAACTGATCTACAACCTTGGCGGTAACAGCAGCGCCTTCGACAGTAGGTGTTCCTACAGTTGTGGCTTTGCCATCGTTTACGAGGAGAACCTCATCAAATTTAGCTTCGGAACCAACTTCAGCGTCGATTTTCTCAACGTCGAGTTTGTCTCCTTCTTGAACACGGTATTGTTTACCACCTGTTTTGAAAACTGCGTAGGCCATGGGATTACTCCTTGGGGTTGCTTTGGTTGCTTAATGTCGCCGGGGCACAACATATGCACCGTGCGGGGCGGGAATTCACCACATTCCAGCGACTCGAGCAAGTATATTTTTTTAAGAAAGTGAGCTGTGTCATTATCCACTGTCTGATTGAATGCTACGGAGCGGTTAGCGCTTGCCCATTTTGTGATGGTTTGAGGCTTAAAAGGAAGGGGGCAGCAGTGCTAGCCCATGAAGTAGCGTCCTCGTAGCTGCTGGCATGCTCCCCCCAGCAAGTTTGTAACATATCTGTATTAATGACTCCCGGATTGAGCGCTATAGTGCCGATTCCTGGCGGGAGTTCTTGGGCGAATGCTTGGTTCAAGCCCTCGATGGCCCATTTGCTAGCGCAGTAGGGGGCCACACTGGGAGATGTAGACCTGCCCCAGCCGGAGGAAAGGTTGACAATTACGCCACTGCCGCGATCGATCATCATGGGAGCAGCATGCCTGATTATATTGGCTGTTCCATTAATATTGATTGCTGTCACGCGATCAAATTCATCTGCTGAGACTTCCCACAATGGTGAGGGCTCATTCACTATCGCTGCGTTATTGAGAAGTAGGTCTGGCGGTCCTGTGATCGACTTTGCGGTTTCGCAAAACGTAGCTACTTCATCATCTTGAGCAACGTCGACTACTGAGAAGAAGTGTGGGGTAGGAAAGTCATGCTGGAGTTGTTCGATAAGCTTTTTGCGCCTGCCGCAGCCTACCACGATATGTCCAGCAGCACTAAATTCATCAACCAAAGCCCGCCCAAGTCCTGAGGTAGCGCCAGTGATCCAGATAACTTTTGCAGACATATTGGTCACTCAACTTTTACCAAATTCGGCAGCAATACTTTTTGCCGATGCCACGGTATTGCGATGAAGCTTGGCTGTGAGCGCAGGATGTCTGTTGTATCCGCCCCCATAAAGAATCGCTAGTGGTATACGGTTTCTGAGAAAAGCACGAATGATGGTGTCATCACGACGCTTCATATCTGCGACATTGAGCATCATTGTCCCCAGTAAATCGTTTGAGTGATTATCTGCTCCAGCAACCCAGATGACGAGGTCAGGGTTAAAAACATCTAGAGCGCTCGCAAGTGTGCTAAACAATTGCTTGAGATACATGCCACCTTCGACGTAGCGTACTGTTTCAACATCCATTGACCCTTGGACCTTGCTGGTTGTTGAAGCGGTCTGGCCGACGTGTATTGAGTAAGTGAATACACGAGGATCGTCCTGTAGTAGGCTATTGGTGCCATTTCCTTGATGAGCGTCAGTATCTACAATCATGATTCGGATACCGGGTTGGTATTCTTGAAGATCCCGAACAGCGATGGCAACGTCATTGAAAACACAAAAACCTTCGCCGTGTTGTTTGAAGGCGTGATGAGTTCCACCTGCTAAACACACAGCAACTCCTTCAGCGAGTGCTGCGTGGCAAGTTTGGCGAGTTGCCTCTGCCTCGGTGGCGCATCTGGCAAAGAGTTGTGGGTTAGCGGGGAGACCAAGTGCTAGTTGTTCTTTGCGGTCAAGCTTGCCGTAATAGATTTTTGACAGGTATTGATCGTCATGTACGCGCTTGAGGACATGCAGGTTGGTTTGTGAGACATCGATAATTTCCTCAGGCCTGAGAATGCCGTTTTGTAACAGCATCTCGCGACTTGTGGAATATTTGTCGCCCGGGAACGGATGGGACGCAGGTAAGTCCAGCTTGAGGTCGAGGTCGGAAGAATAAAAGCAGCGCATTAGATTAATTCTAGCTGCCTCAATCTAGGTCGAATGACAGCGGTGGGAAGGGCGAAATTACTCTATTCTCATTTAATACTATCTGCCACCTAAGCTTCGGTAGCGTGATTTGCTCCATTTGAGGCCATCCATGTATTCAAGGTTTTTGCCGTGCACGTCGATCAAGCTCTGCCACATCGCCGTGGCATTCTTATAGAAAGCAAGGGCATCGGACTTTAAGCCCTTGTTTTGAGCCGTATACCCAAGATCTCCATAGAGGTAGGCAAGTGAGCGGCGAAGCCCGACATCTTTTTGCTGAGCACCTTTTCGAAGTAGTTTCTGCATCAATTCTGCAGCCTGCTTGCCCTGTGCCAGTTCATTTTTAGTATCGCGGGTATCGCCATATAATCCTGCCCGTTGCCAGTGAAAAATGGCAAGGCGATACAAGGGTTCACGTGAATTAGGATGAGCCGCAACAATTTTCGCCACCATGTCTATGGCTTGATCCAGTAATTTGGCAGCATCTGTTTTTTTGCCTAAATCACGTAATAAAACCGAGCGCAAGCCCATGGCAGTGGCTTTCTGCATCGATACCCCGTTGGGATTGACATCCTCCGCTGACAACCCCGAGAGCAGACCTTCAGCAAGTTTCAGCTTAGCAGTGCCTTGGGTGTCGTTGCCGGCTTGCATTTCTGCCTCTGCAGATAAAATTTCAATCCTGGCAAGATCGACTTTTGCCATTGTCAGCTTGGGATTTTTTTTCAAGATTGAGCGGAGGTGGTCAGCTGCTTTGCCTCGTAATTTGGAGGCATCGTCAAACAGCTCCATGCTCTCTGCGATGGCTGCTGTTTTGAGCGCATAGTGAGAGATTCTTGAGCGAATGGCTATGTGCTCTGGAAGTGATTGATGAATTCCCTCGAGGTCTTTCAGTGCCTGTTGGAAATGCTTGAGAGCTACCTCAGGTTGGGTTTCCATCGTGGAGTAGCCGTCGATGATTTGGATGACCGCATTGATACGACGAACTTCGTTCTCGTCGCCACCCGAGATAGCATCAACATTCTTACGCGCTTTGGGTAAAATACGATCTGCGAGCTCGCTATCGTCGTTATCGAGCGCTTGAAGTAAGCAAATAAGTCGTGCCCTTGCTAGGCGTGCCCTAAATTCATTTTTTTGCTCTACCAGTTGGGCTGCTTGTGCCTCGGCTCGATCAATCCATGTGTCTGCTTCTGAAGTGTTGCTACGATGAATTTCTAGTTCGGCAAGTTGTATCAGGGCGGCGGTTCGGATCAGGGATGCTTCTTGATCTCCTTCAAGAACCTTAAGTAGCTGACGTAGCTCATCGGCAATGATTTCGCTAGCGGGTTCGATTGATGAAAGTTCAGGAAAATCTTTGTTGTTGGTTCGCATCAGCCACTCGACAAGGTGGTCATTGGTCGCGCTCAGGGCATTGATTTGTTTGAGAAGGCTCGCTTTTGATGTCGCCGCTTGTCGCTGAATAGCTTGTCTACTTGTCTCAGTATCTCGCTTTGCTTTGATCGCCAGAGATGCGTTTGCCTTAGCGCCTTTTGTCTCTTGCTCTAGCAAGGCTACTTTTTGGTTATACTCTTTCAAGTCAGAGCTGCGCTTGTATTTTTGGTGCGCTAAAAAACCAGATAGCAATACGCAGACAAACACACAGGCTCCTGCTAAGGCTAGCGAGCCAACCATGGCTAATTTGCTGATTCTGGCACGTTTCAGGAGCCCTGCTTTTTCATCCGCCGCTTTGGCGTCAGCATCAATATCGTCCCATGCTCTGAGGACTTCGTTCATGTCGCTGTAGCGTTCCTCTGGGTTGAGCGATAGGCATTTGTGAATGATGCCGCGTCGTTTGCGCTCCATGGCGTCGCTCGCTTCACCACTCCATCCTTCCAGCTCTCTGTGCTCTAGGCGCTCAGCCATCTTGATGAGGTCGGCTTCGACACCAGTAACATGCCCCTCACCGGGCTTTGGTGCGACCTGGTGAAAGGTGGCTTCACAACGTGGAAACTTCCCAGTTAATAGTCGGAAAGCAATGACGGCAAAGGCGTAATTATCCCAAGCATAACCCTTGCCTTCAAGATAGCCATTAGGTTCACGTAGTTGTTCGGGGGGAGCGTAGAGTAAAGCATCGGTGAAAGGTAGCATGCTGACGCCTGGCATTTGCCCCATAGCAAAATCTGCTAGGCAAAGACTGTCGTCTTCGTAAAAGAAAATATTGCCGGGCTTCAGATTGCCGTGTGCTATTTTGCGCTGATGCATTTCGCCAAGCGCACGAGCTAATTGCTCAACAACAGGCCACGCATCTGTTTTTGGATAGCTTTCCAGGCGATCCTGCAAAGACCTGATCGCTATAGTTAACTTGTCCTCATCTACATCGGCCAGCATCGGCATGACCATACAGCTGCTGCCTTGCAAGGAATCTTTCCAAACAATAGGAACTACCGATCTTGGGTATGAGCCGCTTTGTAGCCGCCTTACCATATTTTCGATAAGAGGGCGATTAATCGCAATGGCATTGAATACACGGACGGCATACCACTTCGTATCTGGCAATGTGGGCTCACTACCTTCAAGATCTCTGGCAATAAAAATAGAACCGCAAGCACCTTCGCCCACAGGGCCAAGGACTTCCATTCCTTCTATTTCTGGCTGCACCATAGTCTGAGTTTGTAGCTCTATGAGCGGTGATGACCAGCTAAAGTTTTTCTGTTTTTTTTCTCCAGCTGGCACACGTTCCACCTGCTTTATGGTGATCGGCTGAGTTCCATGGTGCTCGCTTGATCAAAAGGAAAACGTGTGAGATAGTTTGAAAGCAGATAGTTGCTTTTTTCGAGATATGCCGGCCAAAAAGAATAGATCAGACAAACCCTTGGAGGGCAAAGCGCTGATTAAAGAGGTGTGTCGTCGCATTCGCGTAGCTCGCAGTTACTGGGATGCACACAATAACAGGGCTTGCAGAGGCGAGCGGCAGAAGGCGATCAAGCTCTATGAGGCCCTTGATAAGGCTCAGCGTGAGCAGGTGCCTCAGGTGTTGCGTGTGTGGCTGCGCTATCGTAGTGAGAAATACTTTGGCCAAAATAGGAAGTGAGGGAATAAGCACGGCCTTATTCTACCCATTGATAGACACGTATGTAGTCGACTTCTAGGGTTTGCGGGAATGCGTTGTCTGGTAATTTGTTCGAGTTTTGCTTGGTCGCCGCAAAAAACCTCCCATCAACCGCAACATTAACAATCAAATGAAAAGCTTGGTCAAAAGGAGCTGAGGGGTTTTCATCTGCTTTTTCAGAATGCCACTGTTCTTTATGGAGGGTTTGATAAATTGTACCATCAACTGCCCAGCTAATTTGATTTTCGTTCCATTCTAACGTGTAGGTGTGGAATGCTTGAGCCGCATTTTTTTCGGGGAATACATATTCGCCAGCTAAGTAGGTGTTTTTTGGCCATTCGCCACCGAAATGAAGAGCCCCCGTCGTTTTGGCTACTTCGCTACCGCGTGACTCAATAATATCAATTTCTCCTGATGATGCCCAGCCGCCGTATGGCGAACTTGAGGGTAACATCCAAACAGCTGGCCAGATTCCGTGGCCATCGGGCATTTTAGCTCTAATTTCAAAGCGCCCATATTTCCACTGAGCTCGGTGCAGTGTTCTTATTCGTGCGGATGAATAAGCTTGGGTTTTGCCATCTACGGTTGTGTGAGGATCTCGGTAGACCGAAATATTAAGCTTACCATTTTTGGTATAGCAGTATTTTTCATCCGTACTGTAGAATTGCCGTTCGTTGTTACCTCCGCCATAGCCATTTTCTTCGCGAGTCCATTTTGCGGGATCTAGCTTTTCTCCATTAAATTCATCACACCATACCATCACCCACTGCTGGCTCAATTTTCTGAGTCGGTATTTTATATCATCAGGCCCTTGGGCATTTTTCACATGACGTTCGATATTTTTCCCCGTCCCTAATAGAGGGCGGCCTAAGGCTTCCCATTTGCTTGCAGACGTTGGCTTTTGTTCAAGCTGATAGTATTTACCTTTCTGATTTTTTAGTGTGAGTAAACTTGAGGGGCTAACTTCGATCGCCATTAGATCTGAGTTAGCTTGAGTCTCGCCAAGTCCTAGAATCAGGATGATACCAAAGCTGATCGCAAAAATACGAGTCGACATAATTGCAAAGTCGTAGCGTAAAGTGGATTCTGAAGCCAGTATGAAAAAGCAAGAATTGGAGTAGATCAACGATGAGTAGTTTGCTAGCTTGCGCATCTCATGATTGAAGAACTCATCAAGGCGGCCAAGATAGAATTTGACCTGACCGATCCATCGCATCAAGCAAGTGTGTTACAGCTTGCTGAGCGTTTTTTAGATTATCTGAAGGATGGGGATGTCGAGGTTTTAAGAAATAAGCTGAGAGTCGAGGGCGTGCCCATGGAGGCTCGCATGGCAGGTTTATTGGCGAGTTCGAAAAAATGGTTACTTCAAAATAAACAGCCTAAAAAAGTAGCTGTCGTATTTGCTATGTGGGGCGAGCAAAATCGTCTTTTGCCCAAGAGTCTGGATAACCCTAATGGCGAGGACTCATTGGCGGCAAAGCTTGATCAACTTGCCTGGGCCTTTGAAGACTCAACAATTGATTGGCATCTCTATGCCGTGGAT
>JBNABE010000048.1:0-12949 GCA_049631945.1 Akkermansiaceae bacterium | reverse complement strand
GCATTTTGACCATCGCGTAAGATAGTGGGTTTGAGTTGCACGGATCCTGGCTTGTAAGCGCCATGAACGTTTCCAAAAGTAGCAGCAAACATGAAGCGTCCCACCCCGTTGAGGGTTTCGTAGACCTGGACCATATCTTCGGTCGTTGTGTAAAGTTTCTCCGCAGGCAGACCTGAGGTATCATGACCATCCTCTTCGCCTCCTACGCATCCAGCTTCAATTTCAAGAATGATGTCGAGTTCAGCACATTCTTTGAGCAATTCTTTGGAAATGCTGAGGTTCTCGTCTAATTCGACGACAGAGCCATCAAACATGTGAGAGTTGAATAGAGGTCCCTTGCCCTGGGCAATGCGCTTACGAGATGCGTCAAGAAGTGGTTTAAGGAAACCGTCCACCTTTTCTGGATGGCAGTGGTCAGTGTGAAGGGCTATCAAGACATCGTATTTCTCGGCTAAAAGGTGGGTGGCTTCTGCCAGAACGATGGCGCCAAAGGCTTCGTCGGCTACAGCTGTTCCTGAGGCGAACCCACCACCACCGGTAGATACTTGGATAATTCCATCAGATCCCGCTTCTGAAAATGCTTTCAGAGCACCGTTAATGGTGGTGATTGAGGTAACGTTGATGGCGGGGTATGCATAGCCACCTTTTTGGGCGGCATCGAGCATAGCGGCGTATTCTTTAGGCGTAGCAACTGGCATGCAGGTGAGGTATCACAGACTTATTCTGGATGCAAGCTAAGCCAGCTAATGCTGGCCTATAAATCCTCAATCGCATCAACACAAAATCGGGTCCAAGTCTCTAGTCTGTCGTAGAGTGGACCTCGTAAATCCTCCAGTGAGGAGAGTGTGAGGTTTGCAATCGCATCCTCGTTTGCTCGAACATCAGTTGATTCCAAATCGATCATATGTACGACTCCTAGGTGAACTTTACCAACCTCATTTGAGTCGTCGTTAAGCAATGCGACGATGTTATTAGTGTGGTTACCCGTGATAATGAGTTCTTCATCTATCTCACGCTCAACACCAGCTAGGTATGTTTTTTCGCCCAGATGATCTTTCCTTTGGTCTACTGGATTGATATGGCCGCCCACGCCCATGGACACTTGGGCATGGAGACGGGACTCTCCACCAGACTTGCCGCGGGTGTAGTTGAGATAGAGGTCACCCTGTTCGTCTTTGACCCGAAATATACAATAGGGGATCAGTTGTTTGTGCGAGGGATCATCTTCTGCCGCCCCTCGATCCATAAAAAAATTGTTCTCTGGGTTGAGCAAAGCCGGTAGATAGGCACTAGTGTTCGTGTTGATGCCTTGGAATTCACCTAGGTTGTCGAAAAGCTGGCGGGTGACAACGAGGATTTGCTCGCCTTGATAATCTCTCATATTTTTGTTGTGAAGTAGTCAGTTTGGAGTGTGAAGAGGCATGGTCTATGCCACGGAGCTCTGTGATTGGAGATATTCGGTGATGTGCGTATCATCATCACCTGATGCCCAAACATGGCGTAAAAAGTCAGCTGGGTGAATGTCACCATGATCGCTAAGGAATTTGCGATCTCCGCCACAGCCAAACATGATGTCAGGGTCAAGTTCGCCTCTGAGTTTGGCGCGAGCTTTTTTTAATATGCGCGGAAAGTAGCTAATGCCACAAAGTCTGTCACCAAAGGTAGGTAGATCAGCAGTAGTAATTTCATCTTGGCTTAAGATGCCGCCTTGCTTGATCAGGAAGTAGTCGCGTCTTACGGCGGCGATAAGAAGTGCCGTCGATTCACAAGGGGTGCCTTCATCCACCAAATCTTCGACGAAATCGAAAAGTTCACGTGGTTTGTGGCCAATGGATTGCAGGAACGCTAAATCCTCCGCCTTGTAGTATGATGTATAGTCCTTGTTGCCATTTCGATAGAGGTCGATGCAACGGCGGAATAACAGCAGGAATTGTTCATCCCAATTCATAGCGAATGATCTCTTAGTTGGCTCGCCCAGAATAGCTGCCGTCTGTGGTGTTGATCTTGAGCTTGTCACCTGGCTTTACAAAAAGTGGTACATGTACCACTAAACCTGTTTCCAGAGTCGCTGGCTTGGTGGGATTATTGGCGGTGTCGCCCTTGATGCCATCAGATGATTCAGTGACTTCAAGCTCAACTACGGCTGGGACGTCTACAGTTACTGGATTGCCTTCGATGAAGAGAATTTCAGCCATCATGCCTTCGGTAAGGAAGTCTTTATTGTTGCCGATGAGATCTTGGTCCAGTGTGACTGTTTCATAAGTATTCATGTCCATAAAGTGGTAGCCACTGGGATCGGAATACGAAAACTCGAGTTTTTGTCTATCTGTCTCTACGATCTCAACTTTGTCACTGGATGCGAAGCGAATTGATTTGGTTTTGCCTGTTTGAAAGGAGCGGATCGTAGCTGCGATCAGTGCGTTACCTTTGCCTGGTGTGCGGTGATCAAGGTTGAGCACGATGCCTGTCTCGCCTTCATACTTGATGCATTGGCCGCGTTTAACGTTGGTTGCTACGATGGATGCCATAGGACTATTGAGTTTAAATTTTTAGGTGGGTAATGGGTTCTTAGAAATGAGTCGGTAGTGTGCTTGGAGATCTATAACTTGCAAGGTTGAAGTGCTGCGAATCTTGCCTCCTTTATGGCCATAGAAGCAGTGTTTTAGGAGCTTCGATGCTACTGCGTAATTCGTCATAGCGCGATGGAGCGTGCAGTCTCACCCTCATCTTAATAAGGTCATCAGGCTTGAGATGAGGATCTATAATGGAAGCTTTATAGTTGAGAATCGTTTTGCGCATCGCTATTTTGAGTGGTTGTGGTTCGGCTAGTGTCAATTCTTCCAGTGGGCGTTTGGCCAATGTTAAGCGGTTGTGACCTGCATCGGTAATTATGACCTCAATAAGCTCATCGACTCTGTGGTATAGACATGGGAATGAAATGACGGATCCTGACTCGTTATTGATCGTGCACTGGAATTTAATGAGGTATTTATTGTCGTGTTGCTCAATGATTTTGGCATCTTCTACATTAAGGCTTATTTGATCCAAATTTACACGCGCCCCGATGGGGGTGTATTTTACTGAAGGTGGAGTAGTGTTCTGCTGACTGCAGGACAGGCACAACAATAGACAAACAGTGAGATAACAATGATGTCGCCTCATGACTTGCTACTTTAGATGAGTTTTAAACGCGCAAAGTCTTGTGTGTCGATCAGACCTACAGGCTTCTGATCAGCGTCTAATACGACGATGTCATCGATGCGATGTGAACCAATAGTCGTAATTGCCTCAGCTGCTAATGAGTCAGAAAAAAGAGTGACTGGGTCGGGGGTCATGAACTGGCTGACGGGTAAATTGCCGATTTGGTTGTTTTCCTGATACGATCTCGCAAAGTCGCCATGAGTAAAAATACCTGCCATCGAACCATCATCATTGGTAATGATACATGCGCCACTTCTGGCTTGGCTCATACTCGATAGCGCTTCTTGAATCGTGTCGGCAGGCTTGATGATCGCCAGGGATTCGCCACTGCGCATGATGTCGCTCACTTTTGTCAATAAGGCTCTTCCGAGTGAGCCTCCTGGGTGGAATTTAGAGAAATCTTCTTCAGTGAAGCCTCTGGACTCGAGTAATACCATAGCTAGAGCATCGCCCATAACCAACATCGCTGTTGATGAAGATGTTGGTGCTAAGTTGAGTGGGCATGCTTCACGCTCTACTTCTGTGAGTAAAGTGGCTTCACTTTGCTGATCAAGTGTTGAGCCACCTTTACCGGTAATGCTGATGATGTTGACGTCGAAGCGTTTGATGAATGGGAGGATATCTAGGAGCTCTGAAGTTTCTCCAGAATAGGAGAGGGCAATAATGGCATCGCCATCTGAAATGATTCCAAGGTCACCGTGCAGCGCGTTTTGAGAATTGAGAACTACAGCAGTGGAACCAGTAGAATTGAGCGTAGCTGCTATCTTATGTCCAATATTTCCAGATTTGCCAATGCCGACGACGACAATTTTTCCTTTGTTTTTAAGGCAATGCCTCAATATGGACACAGCCTTGGTGAAAGATCCATTCAATGATGCAGAAACTTTTTGGAGTTCCTGAATTTCTAGCTCGAAAATTCGACGGCCACGATCCTCGTAATTTACATCGTTCACGCAACTAGCTTTAGACAAATGGTGCCTGCTCTGAAAGAGCAAAAGTGAATCGAATGATGAAGTAAAATATTTTACATGATTTTTCTTGCCATAAAGGTAAATTCTGGCAATTTCCCGCCGCGCTTAGCGCACCACTAATGCGACCCGTTCGTCTAGTGGTTAGGACTCCGCCCTTTCACGGCGGCAACACGGGTTCGAGTCCCGTACGGGTTGCCATTTCACCTCAATTCTCATTGTCGAGAATTGAGGTGAAATGCTTTAGGGGGTGTTGGTAAAAAGCGGGACGAGAACCCGTAGGGGGTGAACGCAAGCCTCAGAGTCACACAATAAGTGGGGCGAATCCCAAATCGGATCATCAGTATGAAAGATCTTAAACGAAATCGCTCATGCGTAATTGACAGGTTCTATGCAATCAAGATTGACCAAGAAAGCATCCATAGCATTAAGGCAGAGCTCGAAGTGTTCTGAACTTACATTAAAATTAAAAAAGCTGTGATTCATTCCTGCATATTCAATGAGTTCACATTTATTTTTTTTGCGGCTCATTATTTTTGCAAATTTGGCGACATGCTGATGAGGTACGATGGTATCAGCTTTGCCATGAATCAGTAACATGGGGCAAAGGCCTTTTCTGACTAGTTTTGATGGGCTGAGTTGTATGGCTTTTTTACTGTCGGCGAATCGATCCATGCCAATACCTTTTTTTGTGGTGTTGGTAATAGCACTCAGGGCGATCACACCTAATGGGCGAGGTGAATATGTCTCTGAAGTTTTTGTCTCTGTCTGCATGGCAAGTATCAGGGCCATGTGTGCTCCTGATGCAGCACCCGCTGCTGTAATTCTGTTGGGGTCAAGCCCGAGCTCAGTATGGTTATTTTTTAGCCATAAGATGGAGTTTTCCGCATCCTCAATCGCATTTTCAGGAGTTGCATTACTTGCTGAAGATACTCGGTATTCTGCAAGTATTGCAACCATGCCTCGACTTGCAAAATGCATCGCATGAGGGGCAAACTGAGTCGCCATGCTGACGTCCCACATGCCACCATGAAAAAAAATAATTGCAGGCCGCATGTCTCCAGCTTGGTGATCTTCAGGAAAGAAGCAGTGAGCTATCAACTGAGCATTATCGACAGTGGAGTATGCATACGACTCGGCATCCCTAAGTAGCTCAAGGTTTCGCTCAGCGCTTAGCGGTTTTGCCTTAGTAAGAATGCTCATAATCGATGTTGCAAATTGCGAGATGAAATGAATGTCGCGCCTACTTGGGATGCAACATCTTGTGAGTGAGAAAAGGTTTGCCCTTAGCTGGAATTATTGTCCAATACAAAGCGTGAAGCGGTGTTATTTATTTCGTGGGTTGTTGGCAGTAGTAGTGTCTTGGGTGAGTTTAAGCTCATGTGAGGCAGGGCCTCCGTCCGAGCAGGTCAAGCTGGCACAATCGTTAGGAAAGGGTTATGATGAGTGGCGTGATGCAGTGGTAAACCGCAATTATCGAGCATGGCACAAGATAACAGCTACACATCGCAGGCTGGCATTGCAAAATCGCGTTTCATCAGAAAAGGGGAGCTGGCCAGCTGATATTTTTGATCTGCCAGCTACGCCACCTTCCTTGAAAGGTTTGAGGTTGCTGAGAGCTCGTAGCAAGGGGATGACAGCTAAGTCGGTTTATTTTGGCAAGGTTGACTTTGGAGCGGGTAAGATGCCTTCAGACAATCTCCTTTTATTGAGTTTTGTATACGAGGGTCGTGGTTGGAAATACGATACGGCAGAATTTATTAATCTTGATAATCTGAAGGACGTGCGTGCTCAGCTCGCATCTGGGAATTTAACCTATGTTGATGCGGAGGCTTTCATGCCAAGCGGAGTGAAGCCAATTTCACCTGCGCAGGTTCCGAGAGCCAAATACATAGCCAAGGTATACACGTATTGTCCGGGTAGGGAGGTGAAAGTTAGAATCAACAAGATTAGCGCGCATCGTTTCCAAGATAATCAAATTTCGGAGGTCATAATAGGGGGGGCGAGAGATGGTTTGAATGATATCTCATATGAAATCAGTGACCTGCCTGGCTATAAAGGAAGTGATCCCATAGCTTTGCGCGTTTATCTCATGTCTCAAATCGAAGGGGTGAAGCCGATTAAGGTGTATGAATATCAAACTCGGCAGAATGAGTTGCCGAAAAGGCAGGACTCAGCCGTGTTTGAGGTGGGTGTTGAGGATGCGGCAAGGATTTTAGGGCTTCGCTGATAGCATGAACATGGTTATCTTCCCATGTAGCTGTTGCCTAAATTTCATTCCAGCGCGAGACACTTGCTTGGTTAAGGAAGACTTAGTTGGTTCTGAGCTCAAAAGCTGAAGAATATCGCTAAGATATCAGCTTGAAATTCCTAAGCTATCTGTGCAAGAGACAGATCGTATGGACAGGTGGATGCTTATAATAGCTATAATCCTTGCAGCGGTGGCAGCTATTCAGGGAGCAAGGCACGTACGCCGCGGTAGCAGGTCTCAGTGGACGGTTTTGTGGATGCTGTTCTGCTTTATTGCTCAACTTGTCGTGCTTAGTCTACGCGGTGAAATGCGCGCCAGTTGTCCACTTGGAGATACGGGTGAGGTGTTAATTTTCTCGGCATGGTCTCTGACGATATTTTACATGGCGGTGGGTTCAGTTTACAGGCTTTCTTTGTTGGGTGTTTTCACGGCACCATTGGTTTGTTTCTTATTGTCAATTGCATTAGCGCCTGGGCTACTTGATGCGAGTCCTGAGCGTAAGACTGTGGTAGATGGCTGGAGAGAGTCTCATGCAGCTTTTTCTGTGTTGGCATACGGAGCTTTGGGATTAGCTGCAGTTGCCGGTGTGATGTTCATTGTGCTCAACAGGCAGTTAAAAGAGGCCCACACAGGCACTGGATTATTTGCCAATTTGCCACCAGCTCGTGACTTAAATCAAGTTGTTGAGCGTTTATTGTGGCTGGGATTTACATTACTTACTTTGGGGCTTATATGCGGTCTTGTGATGGAAAAATCAGGCGCGGCTAACAAGCACCTTTATGTCGCTCTCGGACAGTGGGGGGCATATGCCTTATTGCTATTTTGGGATTGGATGCGAGGTATGCCGCCTCGCAAGCTGGCTGTCACAGCCGTGGCATTATTTGTTTTGTCTTTGATGATTTTTCCGCTGATCAACTAAATGGAATTGATATGCATGGGGGTTAATCATGAAACCGCACCTGTTGAGGTGAGGGAGCATTTCGCTGTGTCGGAGGATGAGCTTGGTATAACGGCAAGCAAGTTAACAGAGCTGACGAGCATTGCAGAAAGTGTGGTGATCTCAACCTGTAACCGTATGGAGGTTTATGTAGCTGCAGAGGATCGCCAAATGGGCTTAGAGGTATTAACAAAGCATTTGTCGCAAGAACACAACAAGGCCGATATGTCGCACCTTTATCAGAAATGTGGAGACGAAGCAAAAAAACACCTGTTTTCACTTGTTTGTGGCCTTAATTCGATGGTGCTAGGTGAGACGGAGATTTTCGGGCAGGTGAAGAGCGCCTATAAGCAAGCTCTTGAAGCGGGGGCGACCAAGGGTGTATTGAATCGCCTTTTTCAAAAGTCATTCGCCGTGGGTAAGCGTATACGCACCAACACGCGCATTCAAATGGGTGCAACTTCGGTGGGAAATGTGGCAGTTGATCTGGCCGAGAAAATTTTCGGTAAGCTCAATGGAAGTCACGTTATGATCATTGGTGCTGGTGAAACGAGTCGTCTGGTTGCTCAAAGTATGATTTCGCGTGGAGCGAGCCAATTGACGGTTACTAACCGTTCCATGGAGAGGGCTAAGTTGTTGGCAGATGAGCTCAGTGGTGAGGTAGTCCCATTCGACTCATGGCAGGATGCGCTCGTCAAAGCTGATGTTGTGGTGTCATCAACAGGTGCCCCTGAGCCCGTATTGCGAGCTAGCCAGATTGAATCAGTTCGCAGATTACGCAAGTTTAGGCCTTTGTTTTTAATTGATATTGCTGTGCCGCGCGATATTGAAGCGCAGGCGGGTGATATTGAGGAGGTTTATCTGTATGATATTGATAAGCTTCAGCAACTAGCAAGTAGCGCCAGAGAATCGAGAGCGAAGCAGGTCGAGCTTTGTGAGCAAATGATCGCAGAGGAGATAAAGCAGATATCATGAAACCACTTGTTGTTGGAACACGCGGTAGCGCTTTAGCGTTGGTTCAGGCGGAAATGACTGAAAACGCATTGAGAGATCAATTTCCCGATCGGGAAATTGTAAGGAAAGTGATTAAGACGACCGGTGACAGGCGCACAGATGTGCCGCTTTCCCAAGTAGCGAAGGTGGAGGGTGTTCTTGATAAAGGAGTCTTTACTAAGGAGCTTGAGGTCGCTCTGCATGAGGGTGAAGTGGATCTTGCAGTTCATAGTATGAAGGATGTGCCGACGGTACTTGCGGATCATTTTGTCATTGCTGGGGCCTTGAAACGAGCGCCAGTCAGAGATGTTTTGGTTTGTTCAGAGGCCGAAAGCCTTGATGCATTACGAGAGGGGGCAGTTGTTGCAACAAGTAGTGTTCGTAGGCAGCGACAGTTGAGCTGGCTGAGGCCAGATATTGAACTTGTTGATATTCGCGGAAATGTGCCGACGCGTCTCAAAAAGCTACGAGACAATGATGAATTGGATGCTATTATGCTCGCTGAGGCTGGTCTGGTCAGGCTGGGGTATGACCTTAGCTCAGAGCTAGAAGGAGGTTTGCACGCAGTAGCTCTGGCGGCAGCTGATTTTTTGCCAGCCGCTGGGCAAGGGATCGTGGGTTTTGAAATCCGCAAAGGAGACGATGACACGCAGGCCTGTGTCGATGCAATCAACGATCGTGAATCGATGTTACTACTGAGGTCGGAGCGGGAGTTTCTGCGCTTGTTGGATGCCGGATGTCACACGCCTGTTGGCGTCAGATCATGGATGGAAGACGACACGTTATACATGGAAGCCCGGGTGTTTGATGAGCAATCCGATGATAAGCCAACAGAGTCGTCTGTATCGGGAGAAATGACTGAGCCTGAGCAGGTTGCCAGTGAACTTTACAATACTCTGAAATGAGTGGTATATGCTACTTGGCTGGAGCAGGTCCTGGTGACCTAGGTCTGGTAACACTAAAAGCAAAGCAGTGTATTGAGCAGGCCGATGTTCTTGTCTACGACGCGCTGAGCAGTGCTGAGCTGTTGACCTGGGTCAAGCATGAATGCGAGACCATTGATGTCGGTAAACGCGCAGCAGATCATAAGCTTCCCCAAGAGCAAATAAACGAGCTTCTGGTAAAGAAAGTCGCTGAGGGTAATGTTGTGGTGAGGTTAAAGGGGGGGGATCCAATGATTTTTGGTCGAGGTGGTGAGGAGGCTGCAGCACTTTCTGATGCGGGTATGAAGTTCGAGATCATCCCCGGTATTTCATCTGCGTTTGCAGGCCCTATCTATGCAGGTATCCCGCTCACACATAGAGAATATGGATCTCAACTTACTGTTTTTTCAGGCCATGATTCTCGTGATAAGGTGAATAGTGATTTGGATTACGCTCAGTTAGCTAAAGCACCAGGCACTAAGGTTTTTCTCATGGGCGTGGCTCGTTTGCGCGAGATTGCCAGCAAGCTCGTCGAGCATGGAGCGGATCAAGAAACCCCTATTGCGTTAACCCGCTGGGCAACTACGGGCCGGCAGAAAACAATTAAAGGAACCTTAGCAAATATCGCCGATATTGCGGCGGCAGAAAAATTCAAAGCGCCTGCTGTGGGTGTCATTGGTCACATAATTAACGAAATGGATAATATTGAATGGTATGAGAATCGCCCATTGAAGGGAAAGCGTATTGTGGTAACACGTAGCCAAGAACAGGCGCCAGAGCTCGTCAATAAATTGAGTGCGCTTGGAGCGGATGTGATTGAGTTGCCCGTGTTGAAAATTTGCGATCCAGTCGACAAACGTGGTTTTGCCGAGTGTGTTGCCAATGTGCACACTTACGATTGGTTGGTATTTAGTAGCACCAATGGCGTAAGAAGGTTTTTTGATGCGTTTTTTGCACTTTATAAAGATGCCCGCAGCCTCGGAGGGGTGAGGATTGCCGCGGTGGGTCCTGGCACACAAGCTGCAATCGAAAGCTATCGTTTTGCCGTTGATTTAGTGCCTGAGCGCCATATTGCCGAAGGGATCCTCGAAACATTTCAAAATGAGCATGATATCGACAGCCAAACCATACTTTGGGTACGCCCGGAAAATGCCCGTCCTGTTCTTGCTGATGGATTAACCGAGCAACGTGCCATTGTAGACGAGTGTGTAGCTTATCGTATTGAGGCTGAAAAAGATGACCCTACTGGTGCTGTGGAGCGCCTCTCGGATGAAGGTGCAGACATGGTGACTTTCACTAGCTCATCGACGGCTAAGTATTTCCATGAACTTGGTTTGCCCTGGCCTGAGGGTTGTATAGCAGCGAGTATTGGACCTATCACAACGGCCAAATTGAAGAATTTGGGACGCAAAGATATCATTGAGGCGCAAAGCCACAACATTGAGGGCGTGATAGCCGCCATAGTCGAGACACTGAGTGACCACTAAAAACTGTCATTAAGCTTGCAATTAGCTCAATTACAGGCGATCTTTTCCATGCACATTAGTATCTTTATAAACAAACTAAGGTTTAAATGATTTCATTCCCAGACAACGCGCCACTTGGTGACGAACAAAAGAAGCAGCTTTCATCAGCACTTGCTGACTTAAGCACTGAGCAACGTGCTTGGGTAAGCGGTTATTTGGCAGGAGCCAATAATCAGGCTCAAGATAACGCTCCAGTTACAACATCAGCCAGTCAGCCCGTGACAGTGCTCTATGGAACTGAGTCTGGAAATTCTGAAGCTCTGGCTGGCCAGCTTGCTAAGCAAGCAAAGCAGAAGGGCTACAAGCCTCAATTATTGAATATGGCCGATGCTACCATAGCCAATGTAAAGGATGCCCAGCGTTTGTTGGTCGTAGTAAGCACTTGGGGTGACGGCGAGCCTCCAGAATCCTCTGAGGCTTTTTATAATGAGCTTATGGAAGCCGATGTCACACTGGACGGTGTAGAATTTTCAGTATGTGCATTGGGCGATACCAGTTACGATCTTTTCTGCCAAACAGGTAAGGATGTCGATGCAAGGTTGGAGAAGTTGGGCGCCAAGCGCGTGATTGATCGGGTTGATTGTGATCTCGAATTTGATGAGCCTTTTTCAAATTGGAGCCAGTCTATCTGGAATGAGTTGGGAGCTGCTGATGTAGTGACCACGTCATCTGCATCAGCCCAGAGTCAACAAGTAGTCTTTGATAAGAAGAATCCATTTCCCGCTGAGGTGATTGAGAATCAGCTACTGAGTGGCAGTCGGTCAGCCAAGGAAACATATCATATTGAACTCTCGCTCGAAGGTTCAGGGTTTGATTATCAGCCTGGCGATGTGCTGGGTGTGATCCCTCGCAACTCTGAGGGGGTCGTAGAAGACTTCCTCAATGCCACTGGCCTTGATGGTAAGACGGAAATAAAACACCACGTCATAGGGGAAATGACTCTTGTGGACGCCTTAACAACAGAGCTCGATATTACCGGTTTGTCACGTAAGGTTGCAGCTTCATGGCAGCAGATTAGTGGCTCCAAAGAGCTGGCTGAATTACTCGCACCTGATGCCAAGGAAAAGTTCAAGGAGTGGAGTTATGGTCGTCAGATTATTGATTTGCTTGAGTTGTATCCTGCCAAGAACTTAGAAGCCCAACAACTCGTCGATATTCTCCGCAAGCTTCCTGTTCGCCTGTATTCTATCGCTTCTAGTTTTCAAGTGCACCCTGGTGAAGTGCATCTCACGGTAGCTGCAGTGAGATACAATACATACGACAAGGATCGCAGGGGGGTAGCCTCAACGTTCCTCGCGGATGATGCTCCCAAGGGATCCAAGGTATCGGTATATACGCACCAAAATAAAAACTTTAGACTGCCTGAGAATAATGAGACTCCGATCATCATGGTTGGCCCCGGAACGGGTATAGCGCCATTTAGGGCATTCATTGAGGAAAGGTCCGTGACACAAGCGTCTGGAGCTAGCTGGCTTTTCTTTGGTGACCAACACTACAACGAAGACTTTCTCTACCAACTTGAGTGGCAGGATTTTCTTAACAATGGGGGCCTTTCTCGCATGGATGTTGCGTTCTCACGCGATCAGCCTGACAAAGTGTATGTGCAGCACAAGCTAGCAGAACACGCTGAGGAGATCTGGCAATGGCTGGAACAAGGAGCTCACTTTTATGTCTGTGGTGATGCCACATATATGGCTAAAGATGTGCACCAAACTTTGCTTCAAATTGTGGCTAGCCAAGGTGCGATGAGTCAAGAGGAGGCAGAGGCCTATGTAGCGAGATTGAAAAAAGACAAGCGCTATCAGCGAGACGTTTACTAAGCGTCATCACAAGTAAAATCACGAGCCAAACATAGCTAATTACAATATGAGCGAAGAGATAAAATTATCGGCCAATGAGCCACTCAAGATCAACAGCAACTATCTAAGAGGAACCCTAGTTGAGGAAATCGCAGATACCAGCACTGGTTCTATCACGGCTGATAGTCAGCAGCTGAGCAAATTCCACGGAATGTATTTGCAGGATGATCGTGACGTTCGCAAAGAGCGCCGTCAGAAGAAGCTCGAAAAAGCATTTAGCTTCTTGATTCGAGTGCGCCTGCCTGGCGGGGTAGCTCAGCCAGATCAATGGTTGGCAATGGATCGAATTGC
>JBNABE010000047.1:0-13108 GCA_049631945.1 Akkermansiaceae bacterium | reverse complement strand
CACGAGATGACACGCTGTGGTAGGAGAGTGCCATAACAACTTGTGGTGGCAGCTGGAAAGCCATTGTGCTGGTTTGATCTTGCTGATCTTTTTGTGGGTCGATGGCCTCCACTACAGTTTGGGACATCGTGAGTTGTTCGGGTTTTGGTTCCGTAACCGGAGTAGAGCATGTAGCGAGAGCGATCCAGCCGGGAGCGAGCATGCACTTAATGATCAGCTTCATTACAGCTATTTGCTCGCAACAGCCAGGAGGGTTTGGAAGTAGGGTGCCTCGGTTTCCTTGTCCACTATCGTGGTTTCTACATTATTGAAGCCTGCCTTGCTCATCATTTTGAAAAGCTCGACCTCTGAAAATCCAAGCCAAGTATCAGCGTAGAGCTCCTTTGCCTGATCGAAGCTATGTTGTAGCAGATCCAAAATGACGAGTTTTCCTCCGGGTGCCAACAATCTATATGCCGAGTCGAGTGCTGTCTGGGGGTGTTCTGCGTGGTGGAGTGCCTGCGAAAAGATAGCAAGATCCACCGAGTTGTCATCAATGGGCGGAGACTCAATATCTCCTAAACGATATTCTAGATTTTCAAGCCCATGTTGCTTGGCTAGTTTTTTGCCGAATTCGACCATGTTGGGGGAATTGTCAATCGCGATGACTTTTTCAGCATTGGGGGCGAGTAGCTGAGCCAGTGTCCCTTCTCCAGCTCCAAGGTCGGCAACGACATCATAATTGAGAACCTTAAGCATCGCTTCGGCAACAGACTTCCATGAGCGTCCAGGTACGTAGCTTTTGCCGAATTTACCGGCTAATTCATCAAAATAAGCCCGCGTCTTGTCACGTCGCTTACGAATAATGTGGGCAAGGGTCTCGGAGTCGGCCTTTACCTCCGCAATTTCCGTGGCGGCCTGTCGCGCAACTTCCATAATCGCGTCGGGTGCGGATATAGTATAAACATTGTTTTTGCCAGAACGAGAGCTGGTAACTAGTTCCTCTTGCCTGAGCTGAGAAAGCTGAGTGGAGATCCTACTTTGCCCCATTCCCAATATTTCCTGAAGCTCCGCGACGTTAAGTGGCTCATGGGAGAGAAGAAGTAAAATGCGAATACGGGTGGGGTCCGATAAAAGTTTTAGTGATTTAAGAATTGACGACATAGGATTACAGGATTAAAAACGCATCAACGTATCGAGATTTGACGATACAACAAATTCTACATATGAGCAAGCCATTCATTTTTTCTTCTGAGTCAGTTACTGAGGGTCATCCCGATAAAGTATGTGATACCGTTTCCGATGCCGTTCTCGACGCCTGCCTCGAACAAGATATCAACAGCAGGGTAGCCTGTGAAACTTTTGTTAAAGATAATGTCGTCGGATTAGCCGGCGAGATTACAACGGACGCGAAGTTTGACTACGGTACCTTGGTGAAGAATACACTCAAGGAAATTGGTTATGATGAAGATTATGCCAATGGCACAGACTATTCCTACACCTGTAAGTTTGAGAAGGGTGCCTTCCTTATGAATATGCTGGGGCAGCAGTCACCCGACATTGCTCAGGGTGTAGATGCTGCTGCGGCAGCAGACAAGGATACAGAAGAGCAGGGTGCAGGAGACCAGGGCATTATGTTTGGCTATGCCACCAATGACACCTCTGCGCTCATGCCCGCAGCCATCCACTATTCACATCGACTTGGCCAGGCTCTCACTCAGCTCCGTAAGGACCGTACCCACACTTGGCTGCGTCCTGATTCCAAAACTCAAGTGAGTATTGAGTATATCGACAATAAACCGAACCGATTCACTTCTGTTGTCATCTCAACAATGCACGCTAAGGAAATCTCCACTCAAGAAATTCGAGAAATTTTGACGCGTGATTTGATCGAGAAAAACCTTCCGGGTGACTTGCTAACACCAGAAACGGAAATTCTGATCAACCCGACAGGTTTGTTTGTTGTCGGTGGCCCTGAAGGGGATGCTGGTCTTACCGGGCGCAAGATTATTGTCGATACCTATGGAGGTATGGGGCGCCACGGTGGAGGAGCTTTCTCAGGTAAGGACCCATCCAAGGTGGATCGTTCAGCTGCTTACATGTGCCGCTGGGTTGCTAAGAATATTGTTGCAGCTGGCCTTGCTCGTGAGTGTGAGCTCCAGCTTGCCTACGCAATCGGCCATCCTCATCCCGTGAGTGTCAATGTGAATACCTTCGGCTCCAATGAGATTGATGAATCACAAATTGAAAAGGCTGTTAGCGAGGTATTCTCATTCAAGCCGGCTGACATTGTATCTCAGCTTGATCTCCTGCGTCCTATCTACAGCAAAACCACCAACTATGGTCACTTCGGCCGTGAAGATGCTGGTTTGCCATGGGAGGAAACTAACAAAGTAGAGGCACTCAAAGCCTCCGTCTAATTTGATCTCTAATTAACAAACCAATAATAATACCATGTCTAATACAGCAGCAGCTACATTAACACCCGTCTTCGACGATTACAAAGTCGCAGACATCAGCCTTGCTGACTTCGGTCGCAAGGAAATTGACATTGCCGAGCACGAGATGCCCGGCTTAATGGCTACCCGCGCCAAGTATGGCCCTGAAAAACCACTCGAAGGTGTCCGTGTGATGGGCTCCCTTCACATGACCATTCAGACAGCAGTGCTCATCGAGACCCTCGTTGACCTTGGAGCTGACGTGCGTTGGGTTTCTTGTAACATCTTCTCAACTCAAGATCACGCAGCAGCAGCAATGGCTGAGGCGAATATTCCGGTATTTGCTTGGAAGGGCGAGACCCTTGAAGAGTATTGGTGGTGCACCTGGAAGGCTCTCCAGTTTCCCGGTGATCTCGGTCCACAACTTATCGTCGATGACGGTGGTGACGCGACACTTCTCATCCACAAGGGTTACGAAATGGAAAACGGCTCAGACTGGGTCAACGAGCCAGCTGGCTCTGAGGAAGAGCAGGTCATTAAGAATCTTCTCAAAAAAATTGGTGCTGAGCAGCCCGGAGTTTTTGCAAATATTGTAAAAGACTGGAAGGGAGTGTCGGAAGAAACTACTACCGGCGTTCATCGTCTCTACCAGATGGCCAATGAAGGATCTCTTCTTATTCCTGCCATCAACGTGAATGACTCTGTCACCAAGTCCAAGTTCGACAACCTCTATGGTTGTCGTGAGTCACTTGTGGATGGTATCAAGCGGGCTACTGACGTGATGATTTCCGGCAAAGTTGCTGTCGTTTGCGGATACGGTGATGTTGGCAAAGGCTGTGCGCAAGCGCTTCGAGGCCAAGGTGCTCAGGTCGTTGTTACTGAGATTGATCCTATTTGTGCGCTGCAGGCAGCCATGGAGGGCTTCCGTGTGTTAACGATTGAAGACACACTGGGATGGGGTGACATCTATGTAACCACCACCGGTAACTATGACATCATCCGCCTTGAGCATATGGAGAAAATGAAGGATCAGGCGATTGTCTGTAACATTGGTCACTTCGATAATGAGATTCAGATGGATGCGCTTAGCAAGGCTGAGGGTGTTGAGCATCTCAACATCAAGCCACAGGTAGACAAGTATACATTCCCAACGGGTAACAGCCTCTACATGTTGGCTGAAGGTCGCCTGGTGAACCTCGGTTGTGCCACTGGCCACCCCAGCTTTGTGATGTCCAATAGCTTTGCCAACCAGACCCTTGCCCAGATTGACCTCTGGAAGAACAAGGATAACTACAAGGCGGGTGAGGTGAAGGTATTGCCCAAGCATCTCGACGAGGAGGTCGCAAGACTTCACCTAGAGAAGATTGGTTGTAAGCTTACCGTGCTTAGCCAAGAGCAGGCTGACTACATCGGAGTTCCTGTCGAAGGCCCATACAAGCCTGAGCCATATCGCTACTAAGCGCTGATTTATACAACGTATTTACCAAGCCCTCGCTGCGCATGCAGCGGGGGCTTTTTGTTGTAATTCACTCAGCTTCTATGACTAGGCTGAGTTCGTTGAAGGTATTTACTCGACGGTTCATACTAATACCTTTAAGCTGAGAAACATGAAAAATTCGATATCTGTAATGGCCTTGTTTGTGTGCTTTATGGGGGTGGTTCATGCAGAGATGAAGATCCCTCGATCGATTCACAGAATGGACGAGCTAGAGGAGGCTATCGTGAAAGCTACGAAGAAAGAGAAGCCTCTTGTTTTTGTTTACACGGATCCGGGGACAAGCTGAGGACCATGTGTGGCAACCAGTTTGGAGGCCTTTAAATCATTTAAAACCGTCGGTGTTGTTGTTTTTGCCGATACGAAAAAAGACAAGGCGTCCTTACCTAAAGGGGTGATGGAGGTGCGGGCCAAAGGTGGTAACACTATCCCTATGGTTTTTGTCACGACTGCGAACGGTGCGAAAGGAATTGATGTCGTGCCTTATGCTGTGCTCAAGGCTGACATGCGGGATGCTGTTCGAGAGCTTCGTAAGTCTCTTGAGGATGTTGATGTGCTCGGCGTTGTTGACTCTGAAGATGAGGCCGGTGCCAGTAATAATAAAGAAGAGGAAAAAGCTCCCGAATTCAAGCAATGGGAAAACTCTGCCGGCAAGAAGATTAGGGCTGCTGTGAGAGGGGTTGATGGGGGTAAGGTCCACTTTCTATTACCCAGTGGTAAAAGCGTGTGGTATGATATTTCTAAACTCTCCGAATCGAGTCAGCTCAAACTCAAAGACACGGAATAGCGGCGAGCTCCACGTGACGTGCCCTCATTAGACGCTCTCTGTGCTGATGACAGCCAGCGGGTCAGCGACTATCGCTCCAACGAGTTGATAATGTAGGGAGCAGGTTTGAAATCTTGGATCAGGACTTCGGTGCGACAATCGTCGCCTTTACCCCATTTCATGCGGACTTCTTTGAGATTGAAGTTGGGCGTTTTGTGGAGTGCGAAGAGAATATCGTCATGGGAGGAGTTGACGTGTTCTTTAAACATATCTGGGACAATGTCCCCACCGAGATGATCGTCACGACCCGTGGCTAAATGGCATGTTCCTAAAACCTTCTCATCTTGGATATCTTGGTAGGATACTGGGAGAACTTGAGTGCCAAATCCGAGCTCGCCGAGTGTGCCAGTCATCGGGTCGTCCGCAAGTAGGGCGTTATGCTCATCAATGGTCGCTTGGTTACCCTCAATAATGCTAGAGGATTTTACGTCGCGGTCTTCCACCTCGAGGATGCCAAGGGTGCCGTCTTCATACTTCATGGGGAATTGACCGCGTGCATCAACAGGGACGAAGTAAACTTCACCCGCTGGTAAGTTGGCAATGTCGGGATTGGTTCCCTGGCACAGACCGTGGGACTTTTGTGCTTCTTGCCCTCCGAGGCCAAGCCAAGCGGTGAGGATACGGCCGTCTTCGAGTTCGAAGTCAATCTCTACTTCGTCAGCGTGATTCAATGCTTGGCGTAT
Organism: Akkermansiaceae bacterium; assembly: GCA_049631945.1. GTDB lineage: Bacteria > Verrucomicrobiota > Verrucomicrobiia > Verrucomicrobiales > Akkermansiaceae > Oceaniferula. Next base: position 7,687 of record JBNABE010000047.1, on the reverse strand, counting down.
TTTCTCAGCATCATCTGAGACTTCTTCGTAGTCCACAGCAAGGCCAGAGCGTAAGATAATTTCATTCATGCCATGCATGGTGGCTCCGCGGAAACCGAATACTTTGCAGCGCTCTGTCAGCGGCGCGGTTGCAGAGAATGTGGAGATACATAGTATGATGTCGTAGTGGGGGTAGATGTCTTTGTTGAGGGAGAGTTCTTTGCCTTCGCTGTCCCAGACTTCGTCGGACAAGTCGAGGTTCGAGCCGTGGGTGCATCGGTAGGCAAACATCTCACCGCCTGTCATGCCTAGTTCCTCCATGACGCCGTCCCGCAGGCTTTCGTAAAAGTAATGATGTGCATTCTTTTGCACTTCAAAACCATCTGACTGCAGAAAGGAGAAGTCTTTCATCCAACGCTCTGGTTCATCAAAGTCGGTGAGGATGCAAACACGACAACCTTGGGTAGGTTTGAATACGGTGTCTAGTAATCTTGTGACACTGAAATCAGGAAAAACACGGCGCTCAGGATTGAGCAGAATTTCTTTCCGCAGGTAGTCTGGCAGATTTTTGGTGGCACTCATAGAAGGCAAATTATGTTCTTTTCGGGGGATCGCAAGTAAAGTTTGTTATTTATGCGAGGGCGATAGTGATTTCATCTGATAGATGTGAGAGTTGCTTAAATATGTTTCTTTCTCAAGTGCGATGGTAGAATACCGAGCTGATCTCGGTATTTCGCGATGGTTCGACGTGCCACTTTAATACCCTTCGCTTTGAGTTGTTTTTCAATTGCTGTATCGGAGAGTGGTTTGGTGATATCTTCATTGCTGACAATTTGTTGAATAGCCTCACGGACGCCGGTGTTGGAAATCTCACCGCCTTGTTTTGTTGTGTAGCCCGAGGAGAAAAATTGCCTCAGCTCCATCAAGCCGTGAGGGGTGAGGATGTATTTGCCTGATACGGCACGCGAAATGGTTGCTGCATGAACCCCGATTGCCTCAGCAATATCCTGCATCGTCATCGGGCGTAGTTTGGTCAGGCCATGAATGATAAAATCGGGTTGTCGTTTGACGAGCTCGGTGCCTATTTTTAATAGCGTTTCTTGCCGTTGACCGAGTGCACTGATAATTTGCCTGCCTTCATGGATGTTGTCTTTGATGAATTTGCGAGCTTTGGGGTCGGAACTGAGTTTTGCCAGCAAGTCTTTGTAGTGATTGCTGATTTGTAATTTGGGTAGGTGATCGCCAGTCAGGTGAGCGTAATACTCTCCTGCGGTATTTTTGCGAAGCTCGAGATCGGCGCTAACATGAGGATTGGAGGTTGGGTCAAAAGCAGCTCCAGGATCTGGATTTAAGGTGGCAATGTATTCGGCTGCATCACTGACGGCTTCTTGCGTGACTCCCAGGGCACGGGCGATATCGCTAAAACGGTGACGTGCCAGATCATCAAGATGTTGATCGACGATGCGACTCTCTAGAGATCCTCCCATGTCTTGGAGTTGTAGCTGGAGGAGTAGGGACTCGGTAAGGTTTTCAGTGGCAACACCCGGAGGATCGAATCTTTGAAGCAGGCGGAGTGCTGGGAGGAGTTTTTCAAGCGAGTAGCTTGAGTTCGCAGCAATGTCTTCGATAGGATCATCGAGAAAGCCGGTATCATTGATGGAGCCAATGATTAGCTCGGCAGCCATGTAGGTATCGTCTTCAAGCGCGGCGTGATTGAGTTGGTCAATGAGGTGCTGCTGAAGTGTCTGTGGCGCGACAATTGAATTGTAGAGAAATTCACGTCGTTCTTCGTCATCCGATGTGTGGGTGTGATTCCCGTGCATCAGGATCTGATCTTCACGCCAATAGTCATCAAATTCTGATAGGTTTTCATAATCAATTTCGGCATCTGTCACTTGAGACTCCTCGAGCTGTTCGCGATCTTCTGTGATTTCCAGAGTAGGATTTAGCTCGGCAACTTGGCTCAGTAGTTGACCAAGTTCCATCGTGTTTGCCTGAAGAATCTCGAGACTCTGGCGCATTTGAGGCGAGAGAGTCTGCTGCTGAGATAGATTTTGATGGAGGCCGGTTGATGCCATGACGGAATTCAGATTGAGTGCGTGCGAACACACTGAAAGCTGGTAAGGGGAGTCGCCGATGAAGTTGGCTGTAAGGCGCAAAGACAAGGATGACGCCAGAGTATAAAATCAAAGAAACTATTAAAGCAACTGTAATGTAGCAGATTCTATGCCATTTTTTACAAAAGTTGAAATCGGGGTTTCGTTGGCATGATTTGGTTGTTGGTATTTTGTCCGATGACGATAAGAAGATGCTGTGTTCTCGATTGGGAAAAAGCTAGGTATAGGGGGGAGTTATTGGATAGCTATTGGCTTTTTTCTTCTGACTGCTGCACCTGGCATGTGGTACCCAGCGTTGCCCAATATTTTGAAAGCCCAAGGTATTGAGTGGGTTTTACCGTATGCTTTTGCCTTAGGTCCGGTGGTGTCTTTGTTCTCGCCACTTATTTTTGGCTCAATGGCGGATTATCGATTTTCAGCCCAAAAATTGGTGGGGACTTTGTCTCTGTTGGGTGCCGGTTTTTTGGCAATGGCTTTTTATACGCTCCACATGGGCTGGGGCGCATGGTGGTATCTTGGTTTCCAAGCGCTTAATGCCTTATTGGGAGCGCCGATGTGGTCTCTGGTATCCACTGTGACTCTTGCCAACGTTGATGACGCGCAGAAAAAGTTCCCTTTATTCCGCGTATGGGGATCTGTAGGCTGGGTCGCAGCAGGAATATCGGTGAGCTGGATGGATTGGGATAGCTCTCCGATGGCAGGTGTCGCTGCTGCGGGTATCAGGGTGGTCTTTGGCTTGTCGTGCTTTATGATGCCAGATACACCGCCACAGGGAAAACTTGAGCAGGGTAAGCCTAACTGGCGCAAGAACCTTGGGTTGGATGCTCTCATCCTGTTTAGGGATCGAAATATGCGGGTGTTCTTATTAAGCACATTACTCTTCACCATTCCGTTGGGGGCGTTTTACATGTATGCACCCATGCATCTGATGGAGCTGGGTGATACTCATCCTGCAGCTTCGATGACTCTCGGGCAGATCGCGGAAATTATTGCGATGCTGATGCTGGGGTGGCTACTAGCCAAAGGGAAATTGCGCTGGGTGTTGGCCTCTGCCTTGGTGATGGGGCTGGGGCGTTACGTGTTGTTTGCTTTTTCTGGCTGGGGTGGAGAGCTGGTTTGGATTTGGATAGGTATTGCGCTTCACGGGCCGTGCTACACGTTTTTTTATATCACGGGACAAATACTGGTTGATCGTCGTGTGGATGCCTCGATGCGCGGTCAAGCGCAGGCCTTGTTAGGGACCCTTGTGGGTGGTGTTGGCGGCTTGGTAGGAAGTTTGCTATGTGGCTGGCTGTATGCAGGCACAATGGGAATCCCGAACAACTGGGTGTTTTTCTGGGGTATCTTAGCACTGGCGGTGCTAGGATGTATACTCTACTTTGTTGACGGCTTTGATAGCAGCAGCCGGAAAAGGGTAGATTAGCTGCAGGTGCCCCAGAGAAGATCAATCTTCTGACTCCCAAGCGCGAGTTTCAAAGCGCATGATTTCTTTGATGAAGGAGAGAGGTACGTCGCCAGTGGGGCCGTTTCTGTTCTTGGCGATCACGAGCTCGGCTTTTCCATCTTCCTCGTCACGATCATCTTTATTGTCAGCGTAGTAGGCTGAGCGGTAAAGTAGGCCGACCATGTCTGCATCCTGCTCAATAGAGCCAGATTCACGAAGGTCGGACATACGGGGCTTGCCTCCACCTCCACTTGATCCGACTCGAGATTCTGGGCCACGGTTGAGCTGTGCAAGTACGATGATGGGAATGTCGAGTTCTTTGGCGAGCCCCTTGAGGCCGGCTGAGATTTCTGCAACTTCTCGCTCACGAGAGTTTTGTGCCTGCTTTGAATTAGAGCGCATCAGTTGGAGGTAGTCGATGGCGATGACTTTGATGTCTTCTTCTTTCTTTTTGCGCCTAGCCTTGGCTCGAAGCTCGTTGATGCTGATACCCGGTGTGTCATCGATGAAAAGCTTGCAGTCTTTGATTTCCTCTGATGCGCGTTTGATTCCGATGAAGTCAGATTTACTAGGTTCGAAGCCCTTCATGACCTTAGATTTATCAAATCGTGCGCGCGCATACAGTAATCGCTCTACGAGTTGGAAGGCTCCCATCTCGAGTGAGAAGACCATGGCGGGGAGTTTGAGGTCGAGGCAAAAATGCTCAACGAGGTTCATGGCGAACGAGGTCTTACCCATAGATGGACGCGCGGCGATGATGAACATTTCCCCGGGCTTTAGGCCGTTGGACATTTTATCAATCTCTGAGTAGCCGGTGAGAAGTCCTCGGCTGTCTTCGTCGCGATGGATGAAAGCTTCAAAGTTTGCGATCACTGTTTTCATATGATCGGCGATGGTTTCTTCTTTGTTGCGTTCGGCTCCCTCTCGTATGGCTAGCACTTGGGATTCTACATTATCAAGTAGCTGCTCGACTTCTTCTTGGTCGTCATAGGCTCGAGTAATGGCCTCGGTGCAGTGCTGAATAACCGAGCGCAATACATACTTGTCTTTGACAATGTCGAGGTGGTGTTCGTAGTGCGCGTGGGTCGGTGAGTAGGTGTAAATCTCGGTAACCGCAGCAGGTCCTCCGACCGATGCCATGAGGTTGCGATCCATAAGTGTCTGAGACAGGGAGACTAACTCAATGGGCTCGTTTTTCTCGAATAGCTCAAGTAGAACAGTGTAGAGTGCGCCGTGGGCGGGCTGGTAGAAATGATCTGCGGTTAATTTGTTCTCAACGGCGAGTCCGATAAATTGCTGAGGATCTTGAAACATGGATGAAAGCACGCTTTTCTCGGGACCGATAGCGTGGGGTAGGGCGCGCTCAGCTGACTGTAGATCTGCGTTAGGACCTTTTTGAAGTGCGGGTCCCTCGTGCTTTTTAAATGATCCTGATTGGGAGGTGGGAGGTGAGTCAGTTGCCATGTGTAATGAGTTTTGTAGAAGGTTTAGCTAGAAGGTCAATCTGAGTAAGTTGGAAATTGTGTGAATAACTTCTCAGTAGAGATCAGAGCTGTTTAGATTACGAGGTGGACTCGGTTTGTTGCTCAAAATGTTGATAACTTCGCAGTAATTAGTGAATAAGTTTCTTGTTACTATGGTATATCACTCTTTTTGATATTTTAAGGTCAATATTTACTAAACCAATATTTTGTGAATAAGCTGTGTATAGTATGTTGATAATATGTGAGTAAGTGGAAAGGTGGGGGCACAACAATACACCAAGACGATAATAAAAAGATGGCAGACTGGCTGCCAGCCGAATTAGCAAGCGCTTATAATGGCAGGTATTTTATCCAGAGAGAAGACGAAGTGATCTGACTCAGATCGAACCTTGTCTCGAGCTGCATAACGGCCGAAGCCGATGAAGATATCAGCAATGCTTTTCGCCTCCAGATCGGAGATGCCATCGCCAACCATGACAATTTGCTCTGGAGTGAACTCTGTTTTCAGCTGCTTGATGATCTCTGGTTTGCCTCCATTGCGTGTGGGTGGGGCAGAGGTGTCGTAACCAGCGTAGCTTCCGTCCTCCGCAAATTTGAGCGGGACGGCTTCGATTCGCTTGACTCCAAGGTGGTCAGCGAGAGGTTCAATCACTTGAGTGAAGCCACCCGACACGATGACGATTTCCCAGCCTTCGGCACGAAGATGATTCAGCGTAGCTAGGGCGGTGGGCTCAATATGCTCGATGTAGAGATGACCAACTTTTTTGCAGGCATCAAGGGTGGGTTGGATGATCTCTAGGCGCTTGGCAAAGATGTCATCAATAGGAACTTCGCCATTCATTGCCGCGTTGGTGAGTGCCTCGATTTCGCGGAAGGTATCGGGCCCATTCACTCTAGCGAGCTCATCAATGCCTTCTATGGCGGAGAGTGTAGAGTCGCAGTCAAAGACGATTAGTTTCATATCAGGTGTATCAGGCTGGGCTTGAACCCGAGCGTGTAAATTGGTGAAATGTTTTGGTCTGTAAAAAATGAATAATTTGTAGTTCGTTATTTCTTACCGTAAATACTCTCAGGGTTAAAAGTGAGATCGGCTTTGGTGAACCTTAGTGCAGCAGGATCTCTGCCATTAGCAAGATCGACAGATCGGTAAAAACAGCTGTTGCGCCCTGTATGACAGGCCCCCGCGCCAATCTGCTCTACATAGAGGATGAGTGCGTCTTGATCACAGTCTGTCCGGATTTCGATAATTTTTTGTATGTGGCCTGAGGTGGCTCCCTTATGCCAAATTTCTTGCCGACTTCGTGAGTAGTATACGGCCTCATTGAGCTCAAGCGTCATCAATAGCGACTCTTTGTTCATGTACGCAAGCATGAGGGGTTCCTTGGTGCTAGCATCCATTGCTACTGCTGGGATTAAGCCGTCTTTATCAAACTTCGGGGCGAATACGGGCCGTTCTTCGACCTCTTTCTTCTCAGTTCCGAACCCGAGGGTAATGCGGCATTCTTCGTTGTCCATGCGAGGGGCATATCATGTTGATCGATTCTGTCCAGCATTGGCCTTGGCATCTTTGTCTACAAGTCTACTGAGCCGAGGTTTTTGTGACGTAGAATTCGAGGGAAAGGGATAGACAAAAAGCTAGATTGGGGCGAGAATATACAACATTTCACACAATGGTGAAATCGATCTATCTAAGATATTCTAATGAAGATACGCTCCTTACACAAAACACTCGCATTTATTCTAGTGCTGGCAACATCGTCTGCCACCTATCTAGAGGCTAAGACCAATTTCAACGTTGTGGGCAAGCAGATGATTATCATGCTGCGTAATAGCCATTACGAGCGTCTCAGCTTTGACGCTACCTTGGGAACTCGTTTCTTTGATACATACATCAAGTCTCTGGATGGAAATAAACAGTATTTCTTGGCGTCCGATATTGCGGTGTTTCGTGACAAGTATGGAGACAATCTCCATGAACTTTTGATGCAAGAGAAATGCATGACAGCGGCTACAGAAATCTATGATGTCTTCAAGGAACGTGCGAATGAGCGTATTAAGTATGCTCAAGAACTGCTCAAGACCGACAGTGATTTCAGTTTTGAGACCGATCGCGAAGTGATCCTTGATAGGGAAAAAGCGCAGTGGCCAAAGTCTGAAGAAGAAGCGAAGCAGATTTGGAAAGATCAGGTCGAGCAGGCCTTGTTGAGTGAAGTGCTAAGACGTGAGAGTGTTGCTGACTTGGCGGCTAAGCAGGGGAAAGATGACCCTTTGAAAGACAAAAAACTTCCGGGCGAAATGATTTCATTGCGATATGAGCGTGTGCTCAAGAGCATTAACTCTGCTGGTGAGGAGGATATCGCGGATAGGTTTTTTAGTGCGATTGCGAAAAGTTACGATCCACACACTGATTATTTCAGCATGTCTGAGATGGAGCGTTTTATGTCCGGGATGAAAAACTCGCTCGTTGGCATTGGCGCTTTGCTTCAAGCCGAAGACGATGGATCGACCAAAATTACCGGCATTGTGGTTGGCGGCCCGGCAGATAAGGAGGGGTCTCTAAGCCTCAATGATAGAGTGGTTGGAGTGGATCACACAAACGCAGGGACTGAGGAAGCAATGGTCGATATTATGTTCGAGAAGTTGGACCGTGTGGTCGATATGAT
>JBNABE010000046.1:0-13294 GCA_049631945.1 Akkermansiaceae bacterium | reverse complement strand
TCACACACTGGGCAAGGTCAAGATTTCCGGTGGTGGTCGCTGCAATGTAACTCATGCTTGCTTTGACCCTAAAGCACTTGCAAATCATTACCCCAGAGGAAGCAAGGCGCTGATCGGGCCATTCAATCGCTGGGGCGCATCAGACACCGTAGATTGGTTCAGCGCTCGAGGCGTTGAGCTCAAGACTGAAGCAGACGGAAGAATGTTCCCCACTACTGACTCTTCGCAGACGATTATTGACTGCCTGCAAGCTGCAGCTCTTCAAGCAGGTGTGATCGTGAAAACATCAACTTCCGTCACCTCAGTGAGCGCTAACAACACCAATAATACTGAAGAATCACCTCATTTCACCTTCACGACGAATCACGGCGAAACTCAACAGAGCAAATCTATTCTTTTGGCTACTGGGGGAACACGCCTGACCTCTGGCTCACGCCTTAGCGAGTCGCTGGGTCACACCTTAGTGCCCAATGTTCCTTCCCTGTTTGCTTTCAATATTGATGATACCCGCCTACATGAGCTCCCAGGAGTCTCAGTTACAAACGCCTCTGTAGCCGCGCCCGCTATCAAATTAAATGCTGAAGGCCCCCTTTTGATTACTCATCACGGCCTGAGTGGGCCCGGCATTCTCAAGCTCTCGGCTTGGGGTGCACGTCAACTTCATGCACTTGATTACCAATTTAGCATCACTATCAATTGGATTCCTGGCATCAATGCATCTGAGATCTTTCGGCAAACACGCAGTCAACACGGCAAACGCAAGGTATGTAGCAGAGCTCCCTTTGAGAATTTCCCAAAACGATTGTGGAAACGCCTCTGCATTGCATCCAGAATCCCTAATGACTGTAGCTGGTCGCAACTGGGCAAAGACAGATGTAACCACTTAATCGAAGAACTGACCAAAGGAGCGTTCAAAGTCTCAGGAAAGAGCATCAACAAAGATGAGTTTGTTACCTGCGGTGGAGTCAAACTAACCGATGTCAATATGAAGACCCTAGAGAGCAAAATAACTCCTGGACTCTACTTCGCCGGCGAAGTGCTTGATATCGACGGCATCACCGGCGGTTTCAACTTTCAAAATGCATGGACTACAGGACATCTCGCAGGCAGCGCCATCGCAGCCAAAGCTTAAAATGATGAGGCACTCATCTTAGTTACTTGAGATGCTCATTTTACCAATTGTATCAATAAAAAATAGCGTCTAAAATGACTCAATGATTATTATGAATAATGATATATCATTGAGGAATTCTTCTCATTAATCACAACCAAGACCACAAATGAAACCTATTCAAACAATATTCGCACTAGGAGCAATAGCTGCGCTTCCAGTCACTACAGTGCTCGCAGTGGAGATACCTGCCACTTCAGCTTATGAAATTAAAACTGAAGACGCTGAGACAAAAACAGTGCACCTTAAAATCACAGGCATGACATGAGGCGTGGGCTGCGCAAACAAAGTGCGGTCTGCACTTGAAGGAGTCGAAGGAGTTAAAAGTGCATCTGTTAGCATGCCTGACTCAGCTGTCGTCACTGCTAAGACTAATGTTTCTGACGACACTCTGATTGAGGCTGCAAGAGACGCAGGCTTCGGCGCCTCAGTTAGCAAATAGCGAACCTCTACTTCCAGTAAGTGTTAAGGCACGGCCAACGCCGTGCCTTTTTGGGTCGAGGGAACGACCATATGACTATTTTAAAAACAAACTCACACGTGAGTCAGATAAATTCTCCACCACCAAATCCGCACCAAAATCTTCTAGCTCCGCCGCCGAAAACCGCCCCGTTGCGACCGCCAAGGTAGCCGCTCCCATCGCTTGCCCACATGCAATATCTTTTGGCGTGTCCCCTATTACCACGGCTTGATCTGCCTGGAAATTGACTTTATGCACCGAGCTGGCCCGAGCCAATGCCACGGGCCCTAGTTGATTCCGATCATGATGATCGTCACCATAGGCTCCGACCTCGATCGAAAAATAACCATCAAGGCCGAAATGGCTTATCTTCGCTTGGGCACCATGCGCAATATTTCCCGTCAACAATCCTAAAACAGCATCGGAACCTACTATCTCATCTAGTAAATCTCTGACTCCCGGTAAGACTTTGCCCTCAAAGGCGCCAAGATTAGGGGCGAGCTTTTTGATGTAAAGATCATAGAAATCCTCGAGCTGCATATCGCTATCGAAGTGCTCCAGCATGCCCCGAACAATTCCCCAGTCAGTGCTCCCTGCCAAGTCCAGCTCTGGACCTTCGGCACCAAACAGCTCAGAGGCCGTCTGTTTTAACGCAGCCATTCCTGCGCCCCCCGTATCAATGAGGGTGCAGTCGATATCGAAAAGCAAAAGACGTGACACAACGTGAATTACGAAGTCTTAGGTGGATGTATTTATTTACTCCTCACCTGCGACAACTTCAGCGTCATCATCATCGTCAAACTCGATATCTTCATCCCCCTCGTCATCGGGGTCAACGAGGTTGCCGTGACTCAGATAAAACTTCCGCTTGCGCTGATCTTTCGGAAGAGGAGAGAGCATCATGCTTACAGCACGTCCCGCCAAGCGAGCCTGCTGATCAACGTTGGCTATCTCTTTGAGATCGAGTGCTACCTTTTCAAGCACTTCAAATCCAATTTCACGGTGCGCATTTTCACGCCCTCGGAACTGCAATCTGACGCGAACCTTGTTGCCTTCATCAAGGAACTGCTCTGCACGAGCTAACTTGATGTTGTAATCATGAGTATCAGTGCCGACACGCAACTTAATCTCCTTGATTTTGTTCACTGTCTTTGGCGACTTCTTCTTAAGTTTGGCCTGCTCGTATTTGTATTTTCCGTAGTTACATACACGACACACAGGTGGGTTCGCATTTGGCGCCACCTCGACAAGATCCATCCCAACAGCTTTCGCCTTTTCTACTGCTTCCCGAGAGCTCATCACCCCGAGTTGCTGATCTTCATATACAACACGCACTTTAGGTGCACGAATACGCTCATTGACACGTGTCATGTCACGACGTGGACGGAATGGTTTTTTCTTAGGTCTAGCTATGGTGTTCTCCTTTGGTTTGTTAGGAAGTTTTTTTACTAGTGGGCAGCAACAGCGTGATACTCACCTTAGTCGCGTCACTCAAACGCGCGTTAGTCAAAAATATGCCGATAAAATAATCCATGCGGCAGTGCAATTAACGTGCGGCCAGTCTTGACGTCATATCAAAGTGACCGAGTGGCAATTTCCGTTTGGATGTTTGAAACAAATTCATTAATAGGCATGGCACCTAAATCATCTCGATCTCGATGCCTTACAGAGACGGTTCCACTTTCAGCTTCCCTCGCTCCGATGACCAGCATATAGGGCACGCGGTCTAATCTTGCAAGACGAATCTTGGCTCCTACTTTGTCAGCATTGCGGTCACAGGACACCCTGACTCCGGCATCAGTCAACGATTTAACGGCCTCATCAGCAACATCATTGAACTTCTCGGAGATCGGCAAGACGCGCACCTGCTCAGGGGAAAGCCATGTCGGAAACTTACCCTCAAAATGCTCGATCAGCAGTCCCCCAAAACGCTCTAGAGAACCAAAGGGTGCTCGGTGTATCATTACCGGTCGGTGAGGTTTGTTATCGGATCCAACATACGTAAGATCAAAACGCTCAGGTAGGTTGTAATCCACCTGAACAGTGCCAAGCTGCCAATCACGACCGATCACATCCTTGACTACAAAATCAATCTTCGGACCATAGAAGGCGGCCTCTCCCTCTTCCTCGGTGTAATCGACACCTAATACTTGAACCGCAGCACGTAGCGCATCCTCAGCCTTATCCCAGTTGGATGGATCACCTACATATTTGTCGCTATCCTTATCACGTAGTGAGAGCCGCACCCGATAATCATTCATGCCAAGCGTCTTAAGAACCTTCTTTACCAGCTCAAGACAACTCTGCACCTCTCCCGCAACCTGATCTGGTGTGCAGAACAAATGAGCATCATCTTGAGTGAACCCGCGCACGCGAGTCATGCCACCAAGCTCACCACTCTGCTCCCAACGATAGACCGTTCCAAACTCAGCGAGTCTGACAGGAAGATCACGATAGCTGTGATGATCACTGGCAAAAATCTTGATGTGATGCGGGCAGTTCATCGGCTTGAGCATGTAGCCCTCAATAGTCCCAGTCTCTAGCCCGTTGGTTAGTGCCGAGCAGGTTGCACCCTCATCAGAAAGCTTCTCCAGCGCATCACGCTCTGCAATCGCAGGAAACTGACTTTCTTGGTAATAAGGAAAGTGCCCGCTGGTTCGGTAGAGGTCGAGTTTGCCAATGTGTGGAGTGAACACTTGCGAATACCCCTGCTGATCGAGCTCCTCGGTGATGAAATCTTGGAGTGCACGACGCATGAGCCCCCCCTTAGGCTTCCATAGAATCAAACCTTGCCCGACAGCCTCATCGATATGAAACAACCCTAATTCCTTACCGAGCTTGCGGTGATCGCGCTTCTTCGCTTCCTCCAGCTTCTCAAGGTGCTCGGTCAGCATGGTCTTGTTTTTAAAACAAGTTCCGTAAATACGTTGTAGCTGAGGACGCGTATTGTCGCCTTTGTAGAAGGCACTAGCCACACTCATAACCTTAAATGCCTTACAGTTACCCGTGCGTCCAACATGAGGGCCGGCACACAGGTCCCAAAAATCACCATTTTTAAAGATAGAAATCTCCTCGCCATCAGGAATGTCATTGAGCAAATCTACCTTGAACTCACTGACCGCATCACGCTCAGAGAGAGCTCCGAGCCGTCCACTTTTAGCCAGCGTCATCGCCTCGTCACGAGAGACCACCATTTTTTCAAAAGTCTGGTTCTCCTTCACCACCTTCTTCATCTCCGCCTCGATCTTGTCAAAATCATCCGGGGTAATCGAGTGATCAAGATCGATATCATAGTAGAATCCACTCTCAACAGGAGGGCCACCAGCAAGTTGGGCATTTGGCCAGATGTTTAGCACCGCAGTAGCAAGCACGTGCGCGCACGAGTGCCGGAGGCGTTCCAAGTCGGACATTTGGTGACGCTCTTCTAGCGTCTTACGTTCTTTTTCATCGGCCATGACAAGAGTGAAAAAGCCACTACCAGCTAGGATTTGCAACCTTTTTCAGCCAAGTTCATGCGGTATTTTGCCAGCCACATCATTAAGCGCAAAACAGAAACTAAGGCACCCTAGGAAACTTCGAGAAATCAGGCTTACGCTTCTCAACAAAGGCATTCTTGCCCTCCTTGCCTTCCTCACTCATGTAATAGAGCATTGTCGCATTGCCAGCGAGGTCGAGCAAGCCCATCTGTCCGTCACAGTCGGCATTCATCGCAGCTTTGAGGCAGCGCAGCGCAATGGGAGAATGATTCAGCATTTCCCGGCACCACTGCACCGTCTCTTTTTCAAGATCAGCAAGCGGCACTACGGTGTTGACCAGACCCATCTCAAGGGCCTGTTGGGCGTCATACTGGCGACATAGATACCAGATTTCACGGGCTTTTTTCTGCCCTACGATGCGTGCAAGATAGCTTGAACCAAGCCCACCGTCAAAAGACCCTACTTTTGGCCCAGTCTGACCAAAGATCGCATTATCCGCTGCGATACTGAGATCACAAACGACTTGTAAGACGTGACCTCCACCTATGGCGTATCCTGCCACCATCGCCACCACAGGTTTTGGTAAATTTCTTATCTTGCGTTGCACATCAAGTATGTTCAGCCGTGGCACCCCGTCTCCTCCTACATAACCTGCATGGCCACGAACTTTCTGATCTCCCCCAGAACAAAATGCCTTATCCCCAGCTCCCGTCAGAATAACCACACCCACTTCGGGATCTTCATGAGCGAGATCAAGAGACGAGAGCAGTTCCTTCGTTGTCTCAGGTCGGAAAGCGTTCCTGACCTCCGGCCGATTGATAGTGATCTTGGCTATCTGACCATCCTCACTTTTCTCATAGAGTATATCTTCAAAGTCGTGTGCTGATTTCCACATACTCTGTGTCTTAAACTCTGTGCTTCAAGTTTCAAGTGCATTGCCAAGAAACTTCAGACATGCTTGTTGAAATAACTCTGGTTGTTCCCAAGGAACTCGATGACCACAGTCGGCAATGACTTGATGCGTGCCACGAGGCAGGAGTGGCGCAGACTGCTCAGCCAATGTGCTAAATTTAACATCATGCTCACCCGTAAGCCACAGTGTGGGGCAGCTGATCTTTGCCAAACCAACCGCAAGATCAGCCTGAGTGCCAAGAGACCATTCAACGAATGAACGAGCTACTGAAACACGGCGTTCTTTAAGTTGCAATCGATCGGGTAACTTACAGTCCCCACCCAAAACATCTTGAGCGTTCCATTGCGCCAAGAAATCTGACCACTCCCCTTTCAAGGCCAATGCAGACCACTCCGCATCTCTCTCACGACGAGCAACGCGATCAGCCTCTGACTTCAGACCCGGATGGGCAGACACAACGACCGCAGCTTTCCATAGATCGGGTTGATATAACAAGGCGTGAAGTGCCAGCCGCCCACCCATTGAATAGCCAAGGAGCGTAGGCTCAGGATCAACCCGTTTGATCTCGTCCGAAAGCGCCCGCCCACATTCATCGAGCGACATTGGACAGCAGTCTAAAAATCGCCATAGATCAAGTCGCCGCACAACTCCATACTGAGCCGGTATCGCAGCTGCAAAATGACGCCAATCTGCCGCCATTCCGACGGCTCCATGCAGAGCCCATATCATAAATCAGAACTGATTTAGAGTGACTTGAGGCAATTCTGAATCGCCTCAAAGTCGGGGAGATCCCCCGGACTATCATTCACCTCAGCATATTGAACGGACCCTTGTTGATCGATGACAAAAGCCGAGCGCTTTGGCACTCCACCCATGATAAGATTTTTCTCTGGCAGAAATGATTCGTAAGCAACCCCATAGGCCTTTGCTGCTTCGTGCTCATAATCACTGAGCAAAGTAATACCAATACCCTCCTTGTCTGCCCATGCCTGCTGAGCAAAGGGGTTATCACCGGAGATGCCAATCACCTGTGCATTGAGATCGGAATATACAGAAAGTTCGCTGGTAATGGAGCAAAACTCTTCCGTACAAACACCAGTGAAAGCCATCGGCACAAATAATAACACCGTATTAGATTTGGCGATAAGATCAGACAGCTGCACGGTTTGAGGGCCAGCCTCGCTGAGTGTAACTAGATTAAAATCGGGGGCTTGGTCTCCTACTTGAATGCTCATCGTAATATTATGTTGGAATTGGGTTAGTCCTTAAAAAAGATGCGATAAATCACATCTGAACAAATCAAGTTTTGATGAAATCAATACCGAGGTCGAGCATCTTTTACTGCATAAAGTCGCCTTTATTTTTGGCTTGTAGCAAAAGGCTCTAAAATCCTTCGAGCTACCCACCATCCCGCGATAGCTCCCCCGAGATGGCACGCGTGGCTTATTCTAAAAAGTCCTCCTGCGCCCGATAATACTAACTGGTCACCAATAGCCGAAAAAAAAGGCAACCCAAGGCCAGGATGCAGCAACAACATCGCTACTTCGGCAATCACAACACCTAAGCCTAAGTTTTTGCTGCTAACTGGAATAAAACGCAGGCGCGCATGCGGGGAAATCACGATCAAAGCCAACAGCATAGCAAAGCACGCGCCCGAAATACCCACCAAACAACTTTCACCATATCCCGTAAAAATCATCACCATACTCGCCAACAGATGCAACAAGCCACCCAGCAAGACACCAGCGATAACAACTTCAAATGCCTTCTTTCGTCCAAGTATCATCATGACTTTGCTCCCCACAAACCACAACATGCAAAGATTGACGATGAGGTGTAACCAACCAGCATGCAACAAGGCGTGCGTGAATAGCTGCCAAATTTTTCCCTGCAAGACACCCTCCCATGACAGCCCTAAATTCAATTGCCACCAAACTCTGTCTAACAACGCAACTGTCGTGAATAGCGCTGTGTGAACCAAAAAAAGCGCTAAGATCAAGCAAATCAGACTTAGCTCATAAGGAATTGGCTTCGCTTCACGGGATTTGTAAAGGAGCATAACGACACCTTAGCCCAACTAAAATGATACACACGGAAAAACTACGTGCCGCAGCTGTGCCATTGTAAACGAATTATTTAGCGGGAGCCGATGACCAAGCGCGATAGACATACAACCGTGTACAATTGATCCAAAACAGCAATAATGGTGTTAGCATTCAGAGTTTTATAGTAAAATAGGCACTACCTAGCTCTGGGTTCAGCCTTTACTCTACTGTCTGCACCAGCGCTGGTGACGAACGGACCGCCTTCAAGGGGCGCTACTCCAGTGCTTGCAACATCTGGCATTTCGCTGGGCTTACCAGCCAGCGGGAATTCTTTGCGCAATGGGTGGTAGGGATACCCTTCCCACATAAGAATGCGACGTAGATCAGGATGGCCCGAGAACTTGATACCCATCATGTCATAGATTTCACGCTCATGCCAATCAGCCGTTGCCCATATGTCACTGACGGTGGGAACTTCCTGAGCGTCTGCAACCGATGCTTTAACACGTAAATGAACTGAATCATCCAGAGTAGCTAGCTCATAGACCACCTCAAAACGAGGATCCTCACCCATATTGTCGACACTTGAGGCATCAATCAGAAAATTCAAACCCAAATCTTTAAAGCAAAATTCCATTACCGCCCTGAGATCATCGAGATCGACAACAACGGTGTGTTCACCACGAAACTCATGGGCCTTGGCTGATGGATACTTGTCCAGAACTTGCTGGGCTGTGTCTTTGGCATTCATGGGATCAAAAAAATTATGTGTTATCAGCGGCACACTTTGAGACTGAAGGATCAGCTTTCAGGTCACGCGTGGATTCTTCTCCGTCAATTTTGCGCTGTAGCTTCATCAAACCCTCAATCAATGCTTCTGGACGTGGCGGACAACCTGAGATGTAAACATCGACAGGGAGCAACTGGTCAATTCCTTGAAGCACAGCATAACTACGATACATGCCACCACTGGAAGCACATGCACCCATCGCAATGCACCACTTCGGATCTGGCATCTGATCCCAAACACGCTTAACAGCCAGTGCCATTTTATAGGTTACTGTGCCTGCAACAATCATCACATCACTCTGACGCGGCGAGAAACGCATCACCTCAGAACCAAAACGAGAGATATCAAAACGAGATGAAGCCGTCGCCATGAGTTCAATAGCACAGCATGCAAGACCCATGGGCATCGGCCAAAGAGAATTTTTTCTCATCCAGTTGATAGCCGCATCAACCCTAGTAAAAATGACATTTCCTTCTACCTTTGAGTCATACGCTGCATGGGCAAGCGCCAATTGAGCTGCCTCGGCAGAGCCTTCCTCAATCGAAGAAGATAAAACTGTATCTCCGGCGGCAGCCGGGACTGAAATGTTGGCGGGTGAAGACATAATACGATGTGCTGATTGTGTGTTTAGTAACCTGCGGCGTTACCCTAGCTTGGGATAACAGCTTCACAAGCGCATTTTATAGACAATTTGACATATAATGACAGTGCTCATACCCCACAAAAAAACCTCTTCCTGATAAAAATCACTGCTTGTAATGAACCAGCCACCGTATTCGGAGAATGCTTATTTTTGAACTTTACGCTTACTTTGAAGGCTTGTCTTGTCTATAAATATTGAACTGACCTAGATGGACAAGCTGTCTTTAACAAATTCGTGGCTATTCAAGCCTCGCACTACACACTTTGCCCTGCAGCTGAGCATACTTGCAGGGTGCATGTTTTTTGTAGCCCCGTGTTTGTCAGCTGAAAGTTCTGCTGTGCAGGATGAGCTTAACCGAAGGGTAGAAAATGCCCGTAAAGCTCACAATCTCCTTGAGAGCGGTGATACAGCATACCAGAAAGCCGACTACGACCAAGCTGCCGGAGATTATGCGCAAGCATTTGCTCTTCTGCCAGGTGGCACAATTAGTCAACAGCTCCGATCTACTGCAGCAAATCGCTACGCTACCGCGACCACTGAGCATTGCCGGGCTCTTGCCAAAAATGGCAGATATGACGAAGCACGCATCCTGCTTGATGAAGTGCTAAAACCAAAAATCGCCCCCTCTCACGAGGCTGCACTTGAACTCAGGCGGCAGCTTGACGATCCCATAAGGCACAACCCAGCCCTCACACAGAGTCACGTTGATGATGTCGTGAAAGTCGTCAATCTACTCCGCAAAGCCGAGGGGGAATACCAGCTTGGTCAGTATGATCCAGCACATTTGACCTATCAGGCAGTGCTTCGCCTCGACCCATACAACAAGGCTGCTCGTCGGGGCATGGAACGTATAAGCGCCATCAAATCAGATTACTATCGAGCCGCAAGAGACCAGACCAAAGCGACTATGCTTGCCGAGGTTGATAGTAATTGGAAACTTTACGTTCCTGCAGCCGAAAATATTAACGCAATCCCACCGCTCGAGAGTGCTTCATCATCTAAAGCAGATGTGCGCGACAAGCTTGCAGGCATCATAGTTGAGGACATAGATATTGAGGACCAAAGCCTGCGGGAATCGCTCGACTTCGTCAGACTGCAAAGCCAGATGGGAGATGCTCCAGATTCATCGGGAAATCAGACCGGTATCAATATCGTCCTCAACACTGGCGAAACCTCCTCCAATTCCGCTAAAGCCATCGCAAACAGCCGCGTCAATATCAATGCACAAAACCTACCGCTCTCTGTTTTACTAGATTATATCACCGAGCAAACACGCACTCAATGGCGTGTCGACGGCATGAGTGTCGTCGTTGCCCCGATTGGAGCCCTCAACGAGGACCTCATTTTTCGTACTTTTCGCGTCCCCCCCAACTTCCTCCAAGCTGCCACAGCCAGCAGCGATAATCTTGATGATGACCCCTTTGGTAGTGATGACAGTAGCGAAGGCAAGTTACCGCAACGCACCAGTATTACTGATTTCTTGAAGCAAAACGGCATCAGTTTTCCTGAAGGTGCAGCCGCATCATATTCTGCCGCAAACAACACCCTGATGGTTCGCAATAGCTCGGACAATATCGACCTAGTCGACCAGCTCGTTTCGATCGTCACAAATCAAGAACCTGTGATGGTCATCATCAAAACGGCGATCATTCGTGTCAGCGAGGAAAAACTCAAAGAACTCGGCTTTGACTGGGCCATTACCCCATTGGACCTGGGTGCGGGTACCATTATTAGTGGTGGTAGTAGCGGCAATGGTGGCGCATTGAACCCTTTGGAGGGCAACCCCATTACCTCAGGAAATCGAAGCGGAAACAGCGCAATCGTTCAGGACGCGATTCAGAGCTTTCTCAACAAAACTTCGGGAATCACATCTGACAGCACCCAACGGGCACCCGGCATTCTTAGGTTAAGCGCCATCACCAACGGCATGGTTATTGATATGATGATGCGGGGCCTCAACCAGAGCAAAGCTGCTGACATCATGGTAAAACCATCCACGATAACACGCAGCGGGGAGCGCTCCACCATAGAAGTGATCCGCGAGTTCATTTACCCCACCGAATACGAGCCCCCAGAGCTTCCGCAGCAGATCGGTGGCGTGGTATCAAGTTTGAATGATGATGAAAATACTGGCGGTGGTAGTAATGAGATCTTCCCCGTCACAAGCGCTACCCCTACAGGCTTTGAAACCCGTAATGTTGGAATCTCCCTTGAGGTTGAACCCGTTGTCAGCGCAAACAAAAAATACATTGAATTATCCCTGCGTCCTGAACTCGTCGAGTTCGAGGGCTTTGTAAATTATGGAAGTCCCATATCTGCTTTGTCAACCGACCAACTAGGCAATCCAGTCAGTTTTTCCATTACGCAGAACAGTATTCTGATGCCCATTTTCAAAACCATACGGATGCCAAACGCAGCCCTCACAATTCAAGATGGATCGACAGTTGTCCTCGGTGGTTTGATTACGAGTAAAAAGATCAAAGTTGAGGACAAAACACCTATTCTGGGTGATATTCCCTTCGCGGGTCGACTATTTCGCTCTGAAGCCAGCCAAGAGGTTCGTGAAGCCATCATCGTTACCGTCAATGCGGAGCTGGTTGACCCGACCGGGCAACCCTGGAGAAAACGCTAGCCGAATACGAATAAAAATTCAGCGTTATGGAACCAACAAATGACAGCCTTGATGATCACCACGATCATTATTCCGTTGATGAAATGATGGAGCGCTTGAAGCACCACAAAAGCCGCGAAGACAAACAACATGGCATGAAGGATGGGGAGCTAATTACCCGCTCCGACGGCACTCAAGTCATCAAGGTGCGAAAACGCAAACGTCGATCACAACAAGCACCAAAAGAGGCTCACCCCCAATTTAAATGGGCAGCCATAGGCATCGTAGCAGGCCTTGCGCTCTTGTTATTGGTTTTCACCATTTTCATTATCACCAAGTTCAACGGAGCATCATTTAAAGGAAAAACAGAAATTAGCATCACTAAGGTTCTTAAAGCCAATTTAACAAAGTTGAGCCAACTCAGAGTCACTCCAATTTCTGCAACCGCTGACGAGATCAATATCGTGTGGGGAGATGACAGCTTTTTTCACAAGGCCGCATTTTCAGCCATCAAAACAGATATCAAAGCAACCAGTTTTTTTTCAGACTCCTGGTACGGTGACGAAATGTTATCAGAAAAAGGAGTCATACAACTTCAAATTCCCAATAAAAACAAACCGCAAAATATTGAAAATAAGAGCTCAAGATACCGATTTCAGTCATATCGATGCGAGGCTCTAGACGTCATCCTTGGATCTTACGACCACCCCCCCTCTGTCCAAGGAATGCATGCGACACTGCAAGAGTTACCCAACACGCAGTATCAAATCGCATTTAACAAGGGCATTATCACAATCCCCCACTGGCCCGAGCTCAATATATCCTCTGGCATTGCAACACTTCGATCCTCAAACGCTGAACTAGAAGCTCGCATCAAGGCAAACAAGGATCACAAAGGTGAGATTATCGTCAAAGGGGTCGTTTATAAAGATAGAGAACAGCCCATCGTGTTGGATGTTAAATCTGTGAACTACCCTTTAGCCGATCTTCTCGGCAAAGATCTTGGGCAGATAGTAAGTGGTGAAATCAACAGTGATATGGGTGCTTTAACCTACAACCCACAAAAAAAAGGTCTCAGTGGCATCACATTCGTCATGCCTTTTAACTCTGAACAATTACACCTTCAAAAGCTTCCAATGCTTAATGACTTGAGGGCGCTCACGGACAAATCGCATTATCTCCATC
>JBNABE010000045.1:0-13357 GCA_049631945.1 Akkermansiaceae bacterium | reverse complement strand
CCTTTGTCGTCCTGCATGCCTACCACACCAGCCCGACTGCCAATGTGCAGGCGATTTCCGCCGGTCTCTGGGGTAGTGGTTTCCTACCCGGAAAACACGCAGGCGTGGCGCTACGCGGTAAGGGCGATCCCGTCCTCTACCTGAAGAACTCACCTGGAATTTCCCGTGAGGTGCGGCGCTCCATGCTGGACGGGCTCAACAATCTGAACCAGAAATCCTACGAGCGTGTCGGAGATCCTGAAATCCAGACCCGTATTCAGCAGTATGAGATGGCATTCAGGATGCAAGCCAGTGTTCCCGAACTCACCGATCTGGACAGCGAGTCTGAGCACACCTTCAACCTTTACGGGGCAGAAGCCAAGAAGCGTGGTTCTTTCGCCAACTCTTGTCTGATGGCGCGCCGTTTAGTTGAGCGTGGCACGCGCTTTGTCCAGATCTTCCACCGTGGCTGGGACCAGCATGGCGGTATGATGCGTGACCTTCCGCAGCAATGTAAGGACATTGACCAGGGAGCTTATGCCTTGATCCAAGACCTGAAGCAGCGCGGCATGCTTGATGACACGCTGGTGATCTGGGGTGGTGAGTTTGGCCGCACGGTATACAGCCAGGGGGCTTTGACCGAAACCAACTACGGACGTGACCACCACCCGAAATGCTTCTCCATCTGGATGGCCGGTGGAGGTGTCAAGGGTGGCATGACTTATGGTGAGACCGATGAGATGTCATTCAATATCACCACTCCGGATCAGGCCGTGCACGTGCGCGATCTGCAGGCAACCATCCTGCATCAGCTCGGCATCAATCACGAGCGCTTGTCATTCAAGTTCCAAGGGCTCGACAATCGACTAACCGGCGTCAATCCGGCGAAAGTAGTTAAAGATATCCTTTCTTAGGAATCGATCGAGCTGAATACAAAATCAGTGAATGTGAGATACTTCTAGGAAGTAAGTTCGAGATGCTGGGTGACTAGCTCAACGGCATTATCTGCGGTCATGCCGTGTTGCTCGCGTAGCTGATCGACCTTGCCGTGCTCGACAAACTCATCTGGCCAGCCAAGACGCTCGACAGGGGTATGGATATCTGAATCGCTCAGAAGCTCGATCACGCTGGCACCAAAGCCATTGTGGAGAACGTGGTCTTCCATGGTGATGACGACTTTGCACTTTTCTGCGTAGCTGCGAATGAGCTCAGCATCGAGTGGTTTAATAAAACGTGGGTTGATAAGAGCTACTGAATGGCCTTGAGCTTCAAGTTTGTCTTTGGCTTCAAGGGCGACTTCATACATATGCCCTAGGCTGATGATCGCAATATCATTACCATCTTGGAGAACTTCTCCCTTACCGATTTCTAGTAGCACAGGCTCAGATTTTGGCGTGGCCCCAATACCCTCACCTCTTGGGTATCGTATTGCAGTGGGACCTTCGTCATAGTTCGCCATGGTCCAGAGCATATCGATAAACTCATCTTCATCCTTAGCTTGCATGTGAATAAGGCCTGGTATGGCACGCAAGTAGGCTATGTCAAAAAGTCCATGGTGAGTAGGGCCATCATCTCCAGAGAGACCTCCTCGGTCCATACACATTCTGACGGGAAGGTTCTGCAAGGCGATATCATGAATGATCATGTCGATAGCACGCTGCATGAAGGTGGAGTAGATAGTGAGGAAGGGTCTCAAGCCTTTGGTTGCATGACCACAGGCAAATAGGGCGGCATGCTCTTCGGCAATGCCTACATCGAAGTAGCGCTCCGGAATTTCATTTTTGAAAATCTCAAGCTTGGTGCCACCGGGCATGGCGGCTGTAATGGCAGTAATGGTCTTGTCTTTTTTGGCGAAATCAGTGATCGCTCGACCGTAGAGTTCTGAGTAAGTTGGCTTATCAGCAGATGCGGTGGAGCCGTCTTCGATCTTGTAAGTGCCAAGGCCGTGGAATTTACCAGGGTTTTCGAGAGCTGGTTTGTATCCTCTACCTTTCTCGGTGATGATGTGTAGTATGACGGGTTGATCTTGGGTTTTGAGATGCTCAAAAGTGCGAATCAAAAGAGGTAGGTCATGTCCGTCGATGGGCCCGTAGTAGTGAAGGCCAAATTTCTCAAACAGGACGTTGGGGACTAGAAGATTTTTGGTGTTACGCTCAACCTTGTGGGCAAATTTACGAACGGTGTCACCACCAATTTTTCCAACAAACTCTGCAGCCTTGTGGCGAACAGATGAAAACATGGGGTGGGTTTGTAGGGCATTGAAATACTTCGCCAGCGCCCCCACATTTCGGTCAATAGACCACTCGTTATCGTTGAGCACAACGATCAACCGCTTTGTTGTATGTTCAATATTATTGAGGGCTTCGAGGGTTGGTCCACAAGTGAAAGCGGCATCACCGGCGACAGCAACAACATGGCTATCTTCCTCGTTGAGGTCACGAGCCGATGCCATGCCTAAAGCGGCAGAGAGAGCGGTGCCAGCATGCCCTGCACCATAGCAGTCATGTTCTGACTCTGTGCGCAGCAGAAAGCCATTTAGACCCCCGGGAGTTCGGATGGTGTGGATGTTCTCAGCACGACCAGTGAGCATTTTGTGCACGTAGCCTTGGTGAGACACATCAAAGAGAAATTTGTCCTCGGGGCTATCAAATACACGGTGTAGAGCTACCGTGAGCTCAACGACACCAAGGTTGGGACCTAGGTGTCCTCCAGTGCGTGCAAGTGAATGAATCAGTGTGTGCCTGATTTCCTCACAAAGATTCTCGAGCTGATCGTCAGGCAGCGCCTTGACATCCTCGGGTCCTTTAATTTTGGAGAGAAGCTGCGGTAGCTCAAAAGAGCCTGATTTCGTCGTCATTATGATCGGGTGAGGATGAGGGGCCCTCATGAGCGCCCTCTGGGTTAGAGTTGTCTTTAGAATCTGTTGAGCTTTTGCTATCGGCAGACTTGGGCTTAAGCGTGATAAGATCAAGTCGTTTCCGCGCATTCCCCAAAACTGATTCACAATGGCTGATGAGTTCTGCGCCACGCTCGTAGCTTGAAATCAGTTTTTCTAAGGGTAATTGCCCTGATTCCATTGTTTCCACCATTGCTTCAAGTTCTTCGAGAGCATCCTCAAAACTTGGGGACTTGTCTTGGACCTCTGTCTTTTTGCTTTGTTTGTTGGGTGGCATGGTGTGAGTTTAATCAATTGAATAGGTGACAGGACGCTTGGAATAATAATTCATAAGACCGTAGCTTATCAAGGCATGATCGTGTGGGTAGCGACGAGAAAGTGGCTTAAAAGCTTCATGCGTATCGATGAAGGGTTTGGCAAGCGCCATTCGCCCCCAAATGTTAAATACCAGCGGATAGAGTTCGCCGTAGCTGGCTTTAGGGGTCGCAATGGACATGATGCTTGCACCATTGAAAGAATACGGAGTGATAAGAATACTGCTGACAGGGGTATGTTGCTCAATAGCGAGAGCTTCGATTCTTTCGATCTGCTCCAAGTTTTGAGGTAGCCAGACACTAATGCGGTCTGCATACCATGCAACTGCCCATGGAACATCTGAGATGATTACATCCTTCGATGTGGTGTTTTCTGCGATGGTGTGATTGATCGCTTTTGGGTAATAAGGAGGCCAATGAGGAAATCCGCCGATGCCCTCGGCACGAAGACCAAGTTTCACATCCTTGGGAATAGACAATAACATGGGGCCAGCACTGATGATCACGATAAGAATCAAGTGCGCGTGACGCAGTGAATCAATGCGTTGAGCAATACCGAGTCGGGCCCAAAGAATCGATACCATGGCGATACCATAGGCCGCCATGAGAGGAGCGAAGAGAATGTGGATTTGATTTGAATCGAGGCTTTCGTCTTTCAATCCATAGACAGACATGCCGATACCAGCGAATAGCCACATGAGTAAGAGTGGCCAGCGCAACATTCCGAGTGCCTGACGTTTGAAAGGGTGAAGTAATGCAATGAAGAACAGTGGCGCAACTAGAATGGCTCCAAGGTTGGCGTGCAAATTTGAAATTTGGCCCAAGGTGGTGGCCACAATATTTATCAGTAAGCTCTTGAGCCCCAGCTCATGGTCTGCAGGTGACAGGGATCGTAAAATATCATCTTGGGATGAGCCTAGCCCATTGTGAATCGCATAATAAGCGGTGCCAAAAAAGCTTCCCGTAGGGTTGCTGTATATGATGTAGATGATAGGCAAAACCAATACAGCCAACAAGCCCATCAGTATCAAGGCCAAGATACCTCTCGGTTTGAAATAGATAGCTGCAAAAATGACAAAGCCAAAATAGATCCAGATTGTGATCCAGTGGGTCAATACGAGCAGACAAAGAAACAAGCCGGTGACCATGACAGGAACGATTGCGGGTTTGTTCTCTGCTGTGTTTTCTATACTGAGCCATAGAAAGAACATCGCACATGAGAACAGTAAGAGCATGAGCATTTGGGGCATTCCAGACTGGGAAAACTTCCACATCAGCTCACAGAACAGCATGAGAACGGCTACAGTAGAGGCGATGGTGGTATCGAAAATTCTCGATATCAGCAGGTAATTTACCCCAATGGCAATGATGAAAAAGAGGACGCAGACGCCGGCAATGATTCGATCGAGCTGATAGATGTTGGATTTTAGAGGCATTTTCCAGCGCTCTTGGTTGCCTCCATCTACAGCCTTGAGAACGGCCGCGTAAACGCAGGGATTAATCGGTGCGTGATAGGTTTCGGGGAACATTTTGAAGCTGGCAACCTCCTCTTTGGCCTGATTTTTTTCTTCCATCTGCCACACTGTGATCGGGCGAATAACTTTGGTGGTAAAACCATTGCCACGAGCGATTTCTCTGGCCACTTGTGCCTGCTCCATTCCTCGAGGTGACGACAGCCCACGAAAGGTGAAAAACACAGCAATAATGGCAAAACCAAGAAGTAAGACGCAAAAGATAGCGCGGCGTATCGTTACCGCAGTATCAGCTGATATTTTATTTTTAATATTAGCAATCATCGTGCCTTAGGTGAGCTCTCCATGTCTTTGAGTTTTCTCTGCAGGGTTCGCCGGCTAATCCCCAGCAGGCGAGCAGCTTCAGTGCGATTATCATTCGTTTGCTCTAATGCTCGTTGAATTGTGTGCAGTTCCAGCTTATGCAAGTTGAATTCATGTTGCGAGGCAAGCGGGATTTCATCCTTTTGATCGGGATCATTAGGACTTATTGTATTTCGCGATTTGGGTGTTTGTTCGACACTGTTTAGGAAGTAGGGGAGATGCTGACAGTCAATCTTATCCTCATTGCTCATGACAACGCCGTGCTCAATCGCGGTTCTTAGCTCGCGAACATTGCCGGGCCATGAGTAGGAGCGGAGCAGGGCAAGTGCATCATCGCTGAGTGGTTTGAGCTTTTTGTTATTCTCAGCTGAAAATTCCCGCAGGAATGCTTGTGCTAAAATAACGATATCCTCCGCTCGCTCGCAAAGTGTGGGCATCAGAATCCGAACCACATTGAGGCGGAAAAATAAATCTTCACGAAACTCTCCTTTGCTGACTAGCTCTCTTAAATTTTTATTGGTCGCAGCGATGACTCGGACATCTACCTTGATTGGCTTGTTCGACCCTACGCGCTCTATGGTTCGCTCACTGAGGACGCGGAGCAGTTTTACTTGAGTAGCTTGGTCGATCTCGCCAATTTCATCGAGGAAAATGGTGCCTCCGTTGGCTTGCTCGAAACGACCAATTCTGCGTTGTGATGCTCCTGTGAAAGCACCTTTCTCGTGGCCAAATAGCTCGCTCTCAAGGAGCTGCGGCGACAATGCGGCGCAGTTCACTACGAGCATTTTCTCCATTGGTCTACCACTCAATTGGTGGACGGCGTGAGCAACCAGCTCTTTACCGGTGCCACTCTCTCCTTCGATGAGTATTGTGGCCCGAGTTGGAGCAACCTGGGTAACAAGCTCGCAGACTTTTTGCATCGCTGCAGATTTGCCAATCAGGTTTTCTAGCCCGCGCTTCCTACTGCCTGCCTTTTCTCGCAGCTCTTGGACTTCGTGCTCGAGGCGGGCTTTGTCTTTCTCCAAAGACCTGCTGCGAAGTGCACGTTTTAGTAGAAGCTCGACCTCGTTTAGATTGAGAGGCTTGGTGACAAAGTTCCATGCTCCTCGACGCATGGCTTCGACGGCTGTATCAACCGAGCCGTAAGCAGTCATCATAACTGCGACTGGAGGTTGCGGTAGTGACATTGCCTGATCTAGCAGATCCATACCGCTGTCGCCAGCGAGCCTGAGATCAGTAAGCAACAAGTCGATAGGCTCGCTCTGGAGAATCGACATGGCCTCTTTGGTGCTTGAGGCAAGATAGCAGTCAAATTCATCCTCAAGTGCCATTCGAAGTCCGTCACGAGTTGATTTTTCATCGTCAACGATGAGTAGGGTTGCCATATTCATGCTATTTTGAGTCGGTGGATGATTCGACGTCGATGACGGAGGGCTCATGCTTGTTGTCAAGAAGTCTGATATTGCGATCCTTACGCGGAATAGAAATGTTCACGATAGTGCCTTCGCCGGTATTACTCTCGATTTCGATTTCACCTCCATGTTCACGCACGATACGGCGCACGATCAGGAGTCCGAGTCCAGAACCTGATTTTTTAGTGCTTTGATAAGGTTCAAAAAGAGAACCCATGACTTCAGGAGGAATACCGGAACCGTGGTCTTGAATAGTGAGTGTGAGTTCGTAATCGGTGACGTGAGATGAAATATCGATACGCCCACCAGTGGCTGGTAGCGACTGAAAAGCATTTTTGAGTAAGTTGTAGAGCGCCTGTTTGATTTGGCCTCCATCAAGTGGCAGCAAGGGAGCATTAGAGCATAGATCAATGCTTACCTTAACGTTACGCTCCTCAAGCTCAGGCTCAATGAGGCTGAGCGTGTCACGCAAAAGGTCGTGGAGTTGGAGTGATTCTCGCTCTGGCTGGGTGGGGCGAATCGCCTGCAGAAATTGCTTGAGAATCGTGTCTAGTCGTCGGATTTCACCTTGGGCCGTCTCTAAATGTTGTGTCAAATCTTGTTGCTGACCACCTGGGAGCTTTTTGATTTTTCGCTCAAGTAACTGAAGATGAATATCAAGAGCGTTCAGTGGGTTGCCGATTTCGTGGGCAACGCCAGCAGCTAGCAAGGTCAAAGCGTTGAGTTTTTCGCTCTCAACATCCTCCTCAGCCTTTTGGCGTGATTGGGTGATGTCTCGCACCAGCAAGACGTAACCTAGCATGTGCTCAGCTTTCTCGACTTCGCCTTGGATCGGTGAGAGGTAAAAGTTCAAATAGCGCTGCTCCGGGTAGAGAATTTCCATGTCACGACTGACAACCCGACCAGGATCGGCGAGTTTGTCCCAGTCAAAACCTCGGACCGTTGCGGATAGTGACTGGCCGATGCTGGTCTCAGGATCGATGCCAAAGATACGATGGCATGCCTTATTTACATAAGTGATCAGGCCATCTGGGTCTAGAATCATGACGCCTTCCTGAAGGGCCTCGAATACGCTTTCGAGGAAGCCCTTTTCTCTGACAAGGCGCATAATGAGTCTTTGCACATCCTCTGGCTCGACTTGATCAAGCCGAGTAATAAGTTTGTCGAGGAAGCCGGATTTCATGATAGGCGAGATTTCGTTGCAGGAAATGCTGATTTGTCATACGCTCGCGTCGATGACTGAAGCGTTGGTGGTGTTGTGCAGTTTCCCTGACAGGGAGGAGGCGCGACAGATTGGCACACATTTGGTGGAAAAGCAACACGCAGCGTGCATTAATATTTTGCCTGCGATGGAGTCCATTTACCGCTGGGAAGATGAGCTATGCAACGATGAAGAGTTTCTTCTCGTAATAAAGACCAGTCGCGACGCTTTTCGTGGCCTAAGCCGTGAACTGTCTAGCCTTCATCCTCATGATGAACCAGAAATCATTGCTCTGCCCGTGGTGGATGGTTCGTCTGGATATCTGGGGTGGTTAATGAATCACACGCGCTAAAATTGTGGGTGCCAGTGATAGCGGAGGCTTGCTGAGTCAAGCGTTGCTACCAGCTTGATTGCCCTAATTAATGCTAACGCTGAGATAAAGTGTATTTCGATGACGCTTTTTATTGCGTATAGTCAAAAACGAGCTATAAACTTGCCCCCCCAAGTGCTTGGCAGATTTTTATCAGGTAAAATGCCTGAAGTGATCGAGCCCTCAGTTTTTGGACCTTAAACATATTTTGTTAGTTTTCCGTAGGGGGGTTTCCGCTGAGGTTGACGACATATTTTTTAACCCCTTACATAGTCCTACTTTAAAAAGGTTACATCGGAATGAATCCAGATAGAGCAACACTCAATTTTCTTAATAGTTTTCCAGAAAAATCACGCGAACGAGGCGAGGCATTGCAAGATGACGGTGCCGTCACTCAGATTTTTGGAAACCATCTTTTCATCCAAGGTAGAGTAGAGGACTCCACCGGGACATTTCGAACCAGTCTTCGTCTGCAGGGCAATCGATGGTTTGGCAGCTGCACGGCTGAAGACGAGGTCGTCGCCGGCGCATGCATGTATGCTACCATGATGGAGCGAATGCATCGTGGTGAAGATTTGCCAGAGAGTCCGAATGAGTTTGACGACACCCCGATCATTGACGTGATTGAGGAGAAGCTCGACAGAGAGCTTGATGATAAAGAGGCAGACTTCGTTAATAAACTAGAAAAACGATACCGGCGCTATGTGATCGAGGGTGAGATACACGACCATGACCTGGTTCGTTTGAACCCTCGTTGGGAAATTGTGAGTTATGATCCTCTTGAGCTCTGGCCGATGCCTCCCGGAGACATTCTTGAATTCTGGAACTACATTGCTTATGCATTCTACAAAAAGAAGCTACCTTATGCTGAGTTCCTCAATGCAATCACTGATCTCGAGGCAGTCCAGAAGAAGATGCATGAGTGGGAGCGCGAGCGTGAGGTTGCTGCCTGGTATGATCGCATTGAAAGCGTTAACGAACGTCCCCCCATGGACAAGCCAGTTTATGCTTCTTTCCGTCTGCTTTCCACCATTAATGAAGCACGCGTTGAGTATCGTGAGGGAGATCAACAAGGTGAGTGGCTTCCGTTACGTGAAAAGGCGGACATAGACCGCTTCGTGACACTCTTCGCTGATGCGGCATTGCGAATGGATGCATCTAGTCAGCTGATCTGGGACCAGTTTTTGGGATTCTACCAAAGCGAGGGCGATGCTCGCATTGACCTTGATCATGAGGCTTCATGTCAGTTCATGAATCGTGTATTCAGACAGCCTGCTCTTACGGGCTATGTGGTGAATTTGGATGAGCGTGAGTTTAAAGTAGTCGACCAACCTTTACGCTGGATTTGTGAGGACGATCCATACATGCCGTCTTCCTTTGCACTTCAGCTAGTAACATCCGAAGGTGAGCATGTTACCCACTCGGTGCGTTTGCTGCCAGGTCGTGAGGTGCTTTACCAGTCTGACGAGACAGTATTTCCCGGGCCTCCTCGTTGGCTCAGTGAGACCGACATTCAGCCTCGCTATCATATTCCTAAGGATGTTATCGATAGTCTAGAGGGTGTAGAGTTTCTCAGAAAAATCGGATCCAGCTTGCCCAAGTCGTTGCGCAAGCGCGTTACCGATCTGGATCTATACCCACGCTTCAAGATGAAGCTGGAGCAAGGCTTGACTGCTGCTGAGACTGAGCACTTGGTCATTGATGTAAGAGCACTTGAGAAGAAGGAACGACGTGAGGAAAAACGCATCAAAGATGAATGGGAATTAGTCGAGCAAAAGCCTGTGAAAGGCAAACAACTACTACGTTTCGCGCGAGAGGAGCTTTACCCAGTGCCCGGCTTGTTGGCGCAAATGGGTCTCACCTACGACGAGAAACTAGATGCTTTCAAATCAAGAATTACTAAGCAGTTTCCTGAGAAATTCGCGGAGTGGGCAAAGGCCCTGCCTGAGTCTTTGGTTTCGGAAATGGATGGCAAGTTGCAGACTCTTCTCGCCGACCCTGTGACTGCAGCTATTCGCTTCGAGGTCGTCAATCAGGAGATAGACTGGTTTGATCTGCGCATCGTGATTGATGTCGAAGGCGTTACTCTCAGTAATGCTCAGATTCGCTCGTTGGTTGCTGCTCGTGGTGGTTATGTGCGTATGGATGATGGTGGCTGGATGCGGCTTGAGATAAAACTTGATGCTGACCAGCGTGATGCGGTGACTCGATTGGGTCTGGATCCGTTTGATTTGACAGGCGAGACGCACCGCATGCATGCCCTTCAATTGGCAGACCCGAAAGCGGCTGAAGTATTTGATCCCAAGGCGTGGAAGCGCATTAAGGATCGTGCTCGTGAGATTCAAATTGAGGTTAAGCCTGAAGTCCCCGAGGGTCTGCAAGCGACACTTCGCCCCTATCAGGTGGAGGGTTTCCACTTTCTCGCCTATCTGGCGACCAACCGATTTGGAGGTTTGCTTGCCGATGATATGGGATTGGGTAAAACGATCCAATCTATCACCTACTTGTTGTGGCTTCGTGAAGAAGAGGCCAAAGACAAGGGCGGCATGGATAAAGTGGCTCCATCTCTGGTTGTTTGTCCAAAGTCCGTGATCGACGTTTGGCATGCTGAAACAGAAAAGTTTGCACCTGAGCTCAGAGTCAAAATTCTGCGCACTCGAGACGATCTTGACCTGAAAACCCTCGAGACTGAGGTCGATATGTTTGTGCTCAACTACGCACAACTTCGCCTCTGTGGGGAAGAACTAGCCAAGGTGAAGTGGCTAACCACCATTCTCGATGAAGGTCAGCAAATCAAGAACCCTGACTCAAAGGCCGCGAAAGCAGCCCGTGATTTGAACTCGAAGAACCGCTTAGTGCTTACGGGCACTCCGATTGAGAACCGACTGATGGATATGTGGTCCTTGATGGCTTTTGCAATGCCTGGTGTTCTTGGTAGCCGTGCTTACTTCAAGAAACGCTTTGATAAACGTAAGGACCCAAGTGCTCAGAGCCGACTTGCTTCACGTTTGAGGCCATTCCTGCTTCGTCGGACCAAGCTTCAAGTTGCGAAGGACTTACCACCTCGTACTGAAGAGGAAGTTTTTGCTGAAATGGAAACAGTTCAGTCTGAGATGTACAAAGCCGAGCTTAAGCGTATTCAGAAGGCCTTGTTAGGTTTTGATTCAGATGAAGCCGTGAAGAAGAACTCCTTTGCTATTCTTCAAGGTTTGATGCGACTGCGCCAGATTTGTTGTCACCCAGGCCTCATTGATCCTAAGTTCCTCAAGGAGGAAAGTGCCAAGATGAATGCTCTGTTCTACCTGCTCGATCAACTCCGTGAGGAAGGTCACAAGGTGCTCGTCTTCTCTCAGTTCGTCTCTATGCTTGATATCATTAAGGCGCGCCTTGAAGTAGAGAGCCGTCCATTCCACTACCTTACCGGTCAAACGAAGGACCGCAAGGGGGTCATCGAAAGCTTCCAGACCACTAAGGACCCATCGGTATTCATGCTCTCCCTCAAAGCGGGTGGAGCCGGTCTTAATCTGACGTCCGCCTCCTATGTGATTCTCTATGATCCATGGTGGAACCCTGCGGTTGAGAACCAAGCCATCGACCGAACTCACCGTATTGGTCAGAAAAACAAGGTGATCGCCTACCGCTTGCTCACTCGGGAGACCGTGGAGGAGAAGATTCGTGTGCTTCAGCATCAGAAGACGCAGTTGGTCACCAATGTTTTGGGTGACGAAGGCTTTGCGAGTAGTCTCGGCATGGATGACTTGGCCTTCATTCTGGGCACAGGTGGTCTTGAAGAGGAAATGGCTGCGGAGGATGCATTGTCTGATGACAAGGAGTCTTCTGGTGGCGCATCCGATCTGATCGATGTCAGCGCGGTGAAAACACCCGCTAAAAAAGCCGCGAAGAAGACAGCCAAAAAAGCAGCTAAGAAAGCAGCTAAGAAAAGCGCAAAGAAGTAAGGATGGTCGATGGGAAGTCTGATTTAGAATTCTGAATCCAGTAAGCTGCTAACTCCTATGCTATTGTCTCTCTAGCTGATGTAGCTATGGTCACTGCGTGAAAAGTTTTTTTGTTGCTCTTGTTGGTCTTCTCTGTGGCGTTTACCTGCTCAATCCGACGTGGGGTGTCATCGAGATCATTCCCGACAATATACCCTTCATTGGCAATATTGATGAGGCCACTGCTGCTGCTGGATTGATCGCTTGCTTGCGCTATTTTGGCTTCGATGTCACTCGATTTTGGAAACGCAAGCGCCTGCCTGCGAAGGCCGATAATATGAGCAATAAAAAGCTAGATTGAGGTCCTAAGCAGCAAAAATGAACGTGTTATTGCCCGAATACGGGGCGAGCTTCGCCTATTTGACAATGTAATTACATTGTCTGCTTGTGGTATTTGCTTTTTTGAGCTAATAGTAACTGAAAAGAAGCTTTTAACTCCACGACATTTGATTAACCTCCGCGAGTGTTGATCTTCTGTACTGGACATATAAAAGACGGCAAGACTCTATGCTTATATAACTCTATGACTACTATGAGAACTGATGCACTATTTCGCCGAGCTCATATGCGTGCCAAGGGATTTTCACTGCTCGAATTGCTAGTGGTTATTTCGCTCATTGCAGTGCTGATGACAATCGGCTCATTTGGCATCAAAAATTTCAGCAAAGCGAGTGGGGTTAGCTCTGGAGTTCCGATTGCTCAAGGAGTCTTTGCCGAGGCTAGAGCGCTCGCAATCGAGAAAGGAACGAACACGCGGGTCATGATGCACTGCGACAATCGTACTGATAGTCTCAACCGTGAGCGGAATCTTCGCTACATGGTGGTGCAGTATGAGGAAAAGGATGAGAATGGGGAATTTTACACGCCACCTCAGTGGGAAACGGCATCCAAGGGGGTGAAGCTTCCCGAGGGTGTATACTATTCGGTGAGTTTAAGTAACAGAGGCACAGCCCCGGATACTACCATATCAGGAGGAAACTTACCCGGAGGCGTAGTTCAAAACTGCCGCACTTACGAATTTAACTCGCAAGGCATCATTACTGAACCAGAGCCAGATTCTGGTACAGAATATGGTAACAATCCACCACGCTTTGTCATCAGAGCAGGAAGCTTAGCACCCGGACAAACAGAGCCCAACCCAGCAAGTGGTGCTGGTGAGAGAAACGTTGGGGGTTTTGTCATCTGGCGCAATGGTCGCACTTCAGTATTTCGTCACCCTGATCAGGTATTTTTCTAATCATCACAGTATCATTTTTCTCATATGAACACACAAACTACTCCTACGAAAGCTGCCAAGAAGCGCTCAGGTTTCACCTTGGTTGAGACTGCCATTGCCATGGGCATGGTGGCTGTCA
>JBNABE010000044.1:0-13509 GCA_049631945.1 Akkermansiaceae bacterium | reverse complement strand
CCCAGATCTTGGTATTGGGGTCGGCTGCCAGAATGTTACTCATGGCACCCTTGCCACGGCCTCCCAAACCAATGACACCTACCTTGAGAACCTTGTTATTGCCGTTCTGCGCTCGCACGAAGGGGGCCGCCAAAGGGCTCAGGGATACGGCAGCTGCGCCGAGGGAGGCTTTTTTAACGAATGTCCTGCGCTGGAGGTTACAGGATGTGTCTTTGTCATTGGAATTATTGGGCATGGTCATCATTTGGATTCTTTTTGTTGAGAGCATTTCTACAATCATCATTGTGAAATACCACCCATTTTACGCACAATTCATCACATTTCTGTCACAATGATCAAATAATGCCCAAAATGAGTCAAAATCAGTCAATTTGAACTGGTTTCTACCCCCTAATCCCGCTGAAACTGCAGGATTCGCAAAAAACATAGCCCGCTCAGAAAATTTGATTGGCTAGCACGTGTTCCCCGTGCTTGGATCTAGCCATGTACGAAGCAACTGGAAAAATTAAAGTCATTTTTGACACCCAAACCTTCCCCAGCGGATTCAGCAAACGCGAGTTTGTAGTCACCACGGGAGATGACAATTACCCACAAGATATCAAGTTCGAGATCATCAAAGACAAATGTGCATGGCTGGACAAATTCGAGGCGGGTCAGGATGTTACCGTCCACTTCGACATCCGCGGCAACGAATACAAGGATAAGTATTACGTAAATCTCAACTGCTGGAAAATCGTCGGTGGAGCGGGCTCAGACAATGCTCAAGCGGCACAACAAACATCTGCTAACGAAATCGAGCCTTCACCGGATGATCTCGTTAATGACGATATCCCATTTTAGAGCATTACCCGTGCTTAAGCTCTGCCTAATCGGGCAACCACAAACCAATCCAGCATGAAGAGTGATTTTCTCGTCATTGGCACTGGCATCGCTGGATTGAGCTTTGCCCTTCGTGCTGCCCAGCACGGCACAGTCAGCATCATCACTAAGGGCAAGCCCATGGACTCTAACACTGCTTGGGCTCAGGGTGGTATTGCCGGCGTCTTGCCAGACGGCATGTGTGAGGCAGGTGACTGTGTGGAGAGTCATATTCAAGACACCCTGGATGCCGGCGCAGGACTTTGTGACGAGACTGCAGTGCGCACCATTCTTTCCGAGGCAGGCCAAACATTGCAGGAGCTTGTCGCATGCGGAGTCGATTTCGACAAAGATACTAATGCTGCAGATGCATATTCTCTTGGCAAAGAAGGGGGGCACAGTCACCGCCGCATTCTTCACGCCAAAGACACCACAGGGAGAGAAATAGCTGAGTCATTACTGGAGGCTGCGCAGCAAAACAACAATATCAGCTTCTATCAGCAGCACTTTGCCATCGACTTAATCACCACTCGCAAACTAGGAACTGTGTCAGAGGACCGAGTGCTCGGAGCCTACGTGCTTGATGAGTCAAGTGGCAAGGTACACCGCTTTCGCTCGGACCGTGTTATTCTAGCCACCGGCGGCTGCGGTAAGGTTTATCTCTACACTACCAATCCAGATGGATCCACTGGTGATGGTGTTGCAATGGCGTGGAGAGCCGGTGCCACCATTGCCAATATGGAATTTGTTCAATTTCATCCCACATGCTTTTACAACCCAGCTGCTACAGGAGCTAAGGCTAGGTCCTTCCTGGTCTCCGAAGCCGTCCGCGGTGAAGGCGGCATACTGCGCGACGAGGAAGGTCGCGAGTTCATGGAAAAATATGATGAGAGGAAGTCACTCGCACCTCGTGACATTGTAGCTCGCGCAATCGACCATGAGCTAAAAAAAACAGGGGCCCAATGCGTCTATCTTGATGTGACTCATAAACCTAAGGGCTTCATGCAAGAGCGCTTTCCTCATATCTTCAATACCTTGCTTGAGTTTGGTCTCGATTGTGAAAAAGATCCTATTCCCGTCGTCCCAGCTGCCCACTACCAGTGCGGAGGCGTTGTCACTGACACCAATGGCAGGACCGACATCCGCGGCTTGTTTGCCATCGGTGAAGTTGCCTGCACTGGTTTACACGGCGCAAATCGACTTGCATCAAACTCACTCCTCGAGGGGCACGTCGTAGCAAGGCGCTGTCTAGAGAGGATGCTTAGCCTACACCCGCTTGACAAAGCATCTCCTGAGGCTCCGGATATCCCACAATGGGAATATGGTGATACAGCCCCCCCTGATGAACTTGTTGTCATTTATCATAATTGGGATGAAATTCGCCGTCTGATGTGGGATTACGTCTCTATTGTAAGGACGACCAATCGGCTTGACCGTGCCGCCAACCGCCTGAGTAACCTGCGTCGTGAGGTGAGAAGTTTCTATTGGGGGCATCGAGTCACGTCAGATATATTAGAGCTCCGAAATTTAGTCGCCACAGCTTCACTGGTGGTCGATTGCGCACTACGTCGCCACGAATCTCGAGGCATTCATTACACCTTAGACTTCCCTCATAAAGACGAGCGCCACATGAAGCCTACGGAGCTTAGGCGCTTCTAATCCAAGCCAAGGCGGTGAAAATCACACCATTTACACTTTTTAGAAAAGATTCACTTGCCTTTTGCCCCGTGGGACTCTAATTCCTCCGCACCACGTATCTACGTTTGGCACCAGTGCTCGGGTGGCGGAATTGGTAGACGCGCTAGACTAAGGATCTAGTCCGGGTTAACCGGGTGCGGGTTCGATTCCCGCCTCGAGCACCATTTTAAAAGCTCTCATCCCTCAACAGGATCGAGAGCTTTTTTGTGCCTACTCACCATTCCCCCAAGAGGCGGGATGAGAACCCTTCCGCAGCGAACACCGTGAGCGTAGGCCCCGGGTTTGAACGCACAAACATCGTGTATCACGATGTATTCATAGCATCAAAATGCCGGAGGAGGCATTTTGCACTTCAGCATAGATTGAGCGGAGCGAGATGATTCCCGCCTCGAGCACCATTTCAAAAGCTCTCTCTCCAACCCATCGCAAAAACAATTTCCAAGTACCGCCAGCCGGAATCGAACCGGCACGAATGTTACCATTCAACGGATTTTAAATCCGTCGCGTCTACCAATTCCGCCATGGCGGCATACTTGGAAGCGATCAAGAGAAAGCCGAAGCTCGCACGAGATGGCGTGCACACTAGGAACGCTTTTTGATTTCGTCAATGGCAGCCTTCAATGATTTTGTCTTTTTTGCATCCATCTTCGATTCAGCAATCAGCTTGGTGAGGAAATCAATGCTCTGCTTGGTCCCCACGTCACCAAGAATTTCTGAAGCTTTGACAATGCGGCCGATATCCATCTGCCCAATCTGAGGCAAAATAACCAATTCAGCACCAGCGCCTAACTGCAACAAATAATCGCTCCACCTGGCAGGATCTTTTTGCCAAAGATCCATCAGTATTGCTCCACAGCCATCCACTTTGTGCCTAATAAGTAACTCCATCGTGACTGGTGACACCCTCCCTTCAGCATGCAATTTTTTCGCCGCAGCCAGCAAAGCTCCGCCGATATCAGAATTCGGTTGTGCCCACACCTTCAATGCCTCAATGATGGCAAGCTGAAGATCAGCATGGCTTGACGAGAGCATTTCTGTAAGTTGCTCTGTAATATCCGCACGCAATGCCTTCGGCTGGGATTTAGCCAATCGCTTGGCTGCTTCCATTTGCCCCTCGGGATCAAAGTTTTTCAACATGGTTAGGTTGAGGAACTCATAATCAGGATCCTCGGCATCGTTTAGTTTTGCTGCATTAGGCTCACTGGTCGTGGCACTATTCACATACACTTCAAGTAGACGCAAATCTTCCTCCATCCTCACTACCTCACCAAAACGCTCACACAGGACTGCGATTTGTTGGATACTTTTCTTCTGTTCGACAAGTAATATCATTGCCGATTGACCAGTATCACCTCGCGGGAAAAGAACTTCCCGACTATGCCCACCAGTTGCGTAATACAAGTAGGAGCCAATCTTACTCTGAGCGGAGTAATCAGCATTACGAATGTATATGCCCACAACAGACTCTCGAGGGTGAATGAAAAGTGCCTCCTCAATGGGATCATAACCAATCCTGATCAAGTAGTCGCCCATGCTTTCTTGTTGAGTTTCACTACCCACCTCCTCTTTCAATTGGAGACTGACATCAATGGGCTTCATGAAAGAGCTGACCGGGTTACCCGGAAAGAGCGCAGGCATGAACATAAGTGCCATTGATAGCACAAGGGCAAGCATAACACCGATCCATCTATTTCTTGAAGCGCCATAGATGAGCAAAATACTACCAATCAATGCTGAAAACCCGCAGAGCACATAGCGGTTTGACGTTTCAATATCTCTCAATGGCCCTTCCTTTCCGCCACCAAGAAGAAAAACCACAATCATTGTAACCATGAGAAAGATTCCACCGGCAACAGCAATAGTTCTGCGTGGTCGGGGTGGCCCTACTAAATCAGGGTTCACATCACTCTGATAACTGGCTGGCACAAAGGCTACCTCGCCTGGCTTCACGGGGGGGCGATCACCAAACTTACTCAGCCCCGTGCCTTTCTTTTCACCCGGATAAAAACGTTTTTTTTCTTTGATCACGTGATCTTCACTTACCGTGAATAAATAATCACAGCATCCACACTCCACCTTCTTGCCCAGATAATCCTCCGCAACATCGAATTCTTGATCACAATCAGGACACTGTATTTTCATATTTTCCTTTGTTCGGGCGCTGGCCAGCAGTTGATTAATTATGACAATTCTATGAGCTGTGACTATTTTTGACCATCAATAAAAAAGTTTAATTATCGCTCACCCGCGCTTGCCCCCTGGGCAGTGCTCGGGTAGAAGCATCACATGCTTGCTGAAATTGAGTCCCTATTAGTCCTCCAAGACCGCGACCAACGCATCCTCTCTCTCGAGGAAGACATAAAGCGTATACCCAACAGTAAGGAACAGGCGAAACAACGTCTCGCCAATGACAACGAGCTTGTCGCCAATGCAAAAAAAGCCGTTCAAGAGAATGAAGTGGCCATCAAAAATCTGGAGCTCGATATTGGCACCAGAAAAAACACCTTAGACCGACTCAAGGTGCAGCAATATGAGACCAAGAAAAACGACGAGTTCACTGCACTAGAAAACGAGATCGCTCGATACAACCAAGAGGTCGACGAGTTAGAAACCAAAGAACTCGAACTGATGGAAAATGCCGACATGTTGCGTGTTGATCTAGATAAAGCAGAGGCAGCACTCGCACTTACCCAAGGCATGGTTGACGAGGAGATAGCTCAGTTAGACCAGCGCGCTGATGAGGTAAAAGCACAACACGAAGAAGTAAGCAACGAGCGCGCTAAGTTGGCATCTGCCGTAGACGCTGACCTACTATCACTTTACGAGCGATTGATGTCATCTAAAGGAGGCGATGCCATTGTTTCTGCCGAGAAAAGCCAATGTCACGGTTGCCACATGAAGGTTGTGCCAGCCACCATGATTAAAGTGCAGGCAGAAAAAGAGGTCACCCAGTGTGAAAACTGTGGGCGTATTTTACATCTCTAACAGAGCCTGCAACCATCTCTGCTATGACCAAGGAATCAATTCTAGAACTGCTCAAGCAAGTCCCCTATCCGGGCTTTTCTCGCGATATTGTTTCTTTCGGCCTCGTCAAAGAGGCCAGCTATGAGGATGGCATTGTCAGTGTTGCTATCAGCGTGCAAACCAACGATGCCTCCGTGCCGGAGCAAATCTTTAAAAACTGCCACGCTATTCTAGATCCCCTCCCCGAGGTAAAGCACGCTAGAATAGAACTTGATGTGCAAGAGCCAGCCACGCAAGCCAATGCCGACGCGGCCGGCTCAGCTGCCCTCAAAAACAACATCCCCGGGGTGAAAAATGTCATTGCGGTTGCCTCCGGCAAAGGCGGCGTTGGCAAATCAACTGTCTCTACCAACCTTGCCGCAGCCCTAGCCAAGGCTGGCCACAAAGTAGGTCTATGTGACTGTGATCTATACGGCCCATCCATTGCCCACATGTTCGGCAGTCGTGAGCGCCCGCTTGCCACTGAGGACAATGAAATCATTCCCATTTCTGCCCATGGAGTGCAGCTCATGTCGATGGGTTTTCTGCTCGAGGAAGCCTCACCCGTGATCGTCCGTGGTCCACTCGCAACACGCTACACCCAGCAATTTTTGCAAAATGTAGCATGGGGTGAACTCGATTACCTCATCCTCGACCTTCCCCCAGGTACCGGCGACATCCAGCTCACCATCGTTCAGACCATCGCTCTCACGGGGGCGATCATTGTCACCACACCACAAGAAGTCGCTCTTATCGATGCCCGCAAAGCCATCTCCATGTTCGACAAAGTCAATGTGCCAATCATGGGACTTGTCGAAAACATGGCTTGGTTCGAATGCGAGCATGGCACCCGGTATCCCATTTTTGGTGAAGGCGGAGGTGCTGCCGAGGCCAAGAAGCTCAAGCTTCCTTTACTCGGTCAAATACCAATCAACATACCCACACGTCAGCAAGGAGACGCCGGAGCACCCGTAGCCTTGATGGATCCTGCTGATAATGATGCAAGTGCCGCGTTTGCCACTCTGGCAAGTAGCGTTGATCAACTAGCTCAGCACTAAGCTTCGCAGCAACTATTCGTGGCTGCTCCTTTCCCCGCCTTTCGCTGACACCTATTGACAAATCAAGCATCAAGCAACATCCTTTGGGAGCTTATCTATTTGTGAGAAATGACTCCTGAATCCATCGAAGAAATCATGCGCCGTGTGCATCTCCTTGAGATCAAGGCGAGGCGACTAGCTCGTGAGACATTCAGTGGCGAATACCAATCTTCGTTCAAAGGTAGCGGACTTGATTTCGAAGATTACCGCGAATATCAGCACGGTGATGAAACTCGCTTCATCGATTGGAATGTCACAGCCCGTAAAGATCACCCCTACATTAGAACCTTTCGCGAAGAACGTGAGCTATCGGTCATTCTTGCCGTAGACGTGTCCGGATCAAGCATCTATGGTAGCGATCAGCTCAGCAAACGCGAGCTTGCCGCTGAGCTAGCGGCCGTTCTCGCCTTTAGTGCGAATATGAACGGTGACAAGACAGGTCTGCTTCTTTTCGCAGGAGAGCCCATTCTCTATCTACCCCCCGCAAAGGGCAACAAGCACGTTCTGCGTATCATTCGTGAAATCCTAGCCGCAGATCCAGAGAATCCGGCCACCTCGATACCGGCTGCCGCAGATTTTCTGCTCCACACCGTCAAGCGCAAGGCAGTCGTCTTCCTTATTTCAGACTTCTTCGCACATGATCTCAAAAAACCACTCAGTGCACTAGCCAACAAACACGACGCCATTGCACTGCAGGTCACTGACCCGATGGAGCGGGAGTTACCCCGTATCGGCAAGATCACCCTAGCAGATCCAGAAACTGGTATCCAAACAACGGTCAACACCAACAATACGAATGTTCGCATGGGCTTTGCCAGACTCAGCCAGCGCCACAACGAGGGACTCGCCAAGCTCTTCAAACAACACGGCATCGATCACCTCGAGCTTAGCACGACGGGTGACTACTTACCGCATCTGCACCGCCTTTTCAAAGAGCGTATCCGCAGAAGAAATTCCTGATCTTCATGACTCCACCCATGCACGACATTACCAGCCCAGAGGAGCTCCTACTGGGTCAGCCAGCTGTGTGGCAGTCACTATGGTTTTGGGTCATGATTCTGTCCGCATGCACACTCATTGGCACCCTCATTTACAAATTCACCAGAGGTGAAAACCCAGAGAAAAAGAGGCAACAGCTATTGCACTCAGCCAATGAGGCTCTAGTGGCACTCAAAGATGAGGGAGCTAAGCTCGCACCTCAAACATTGGCCGTTCGCATCTCTCTCATCTTGCGCCAATACTTTGAGGCTGCCTTTGATGACCCTTCCCTCTTTGAAACCGACGAGGAACTCACTCTGCGAGCCGATGCCATGACCAAAGTCGACAGCAAATACCGTAGCCAAGTGATCGCTCACCTGCACCAGCTCTCCGAGCTTAAATACGCCCGTGCAGACCAGCAAAACCACTTTGAAGAACTTATCGATCAAGCGCTTGAGCTTCTCCATATCGTCGAGCCAGCACCCACTGAGCCTACTACCAAAGATCAAAACGATCCCGCCCTCTAATCAATGCAAGATTTCCTCCAGCAATTTAGCTTTGCCAACCCATCGTGGTTGTGGGGTCTGCTTGCACTCGTGCCGCTGCTTTTCATCAAAGGCAAATCTGGCACGCCGACTGCCATCACTTACTCGTCTCTATCCATCCTCGCCAGCTTGGGCAACAAACCAAAGCGCCTAGCTGGCTTGCTCACCTTCTCCTTGATGATATTGGCCTTGGTGTTTGCCTTTCTTGCCATGGCGCGGCCGCAGCTGCGCAACGTCGAGTCTGAGAGCAAAGCAAGTGGTGTTGACATCATCCTCGCCATCGACATTTCCTACTCGATGCAAATCGTTGACTTTGTACTCAACGGCAGACGAGCCCAGCGCATCACCGTGGCCAAGAATACCGCTGAAGCCTTCATCAAACAGCGTGAAAACGACCGCATCGGCATCGTTGCCTTCTCAGGCAGACCGTATATCACCAGCCCGATCACCCTCGAGCATGACTGGTTGATTGACAAGCTGCGGGAGCTCCAGCCAGGCTTGGTCAAAGAACAAGGAACAGCCATTGGCTCAGCGATTGCTGCCTCAGCCAGCCGACTGCATGAGCGAGAAGCCAAAAGCAAGGTCGTTGTCCTCGTCACCGATGGATCAAATAACTCCGGACGTATTGCACCCGTAGAGGCCGCCAAACAAGCCGCCGTCCTTGGCATCAAAGTATACGCCATAGCCATTGGCACCGAGCAGGGCCGACTCAACAACGCCATCCAAGCGCACCCGCAGCAAGAGTTTGACACCAAAACCCTACAAGAAATCGCGAGCATTACCGGCGGTGAATACTACCGCGTGAGAGACACCGATAAGCTACGCGACACCTTCAACTCGATCGACCAACTTGAAAAAACCGAGATCAAGCAGCATAATATTGTGACCATTGAAGAGCTATTCCCTTGGTTTAGCTCCGCCGCCTGCATCTTTGCCTTACTCAGCTTGATCCTCCAAGCATTCAAGCCATCAACCGCGCCCTAATCACCATAATCTCTACTCAAACAAATACCATCTCTCTCACCAAGATGTCTTTCGTTCAACCAAGCTGGCTACTGCTACTGATCATCCTTCCGATGATCCTGCTTGGCGCTATCTTGGCACAACGAGCCAGCAACAAAGCATGGCGACAACTCGTTGCGGATCGGCTACGCACTCAATTGGTCAAAGAAGGCTCAACAACACGTCGTTGGATAGCCCTCGTCATCGGGCTCATTGGTTGTGGTCTGCTGATCGCGGTCCTCGCGCGGCCCTACGATGGTGAGACATCAATCACTGAGCAGACGAGTAGTCGCAATATCCTCATTGCCATCGACACCTCACGCTCGATGCTAGTCCAAGATGTCGCGCCTGACCGATTCCAACAGGCCAAAGCAACAGCCCTTGAGCTCATCCAAACTTTTCCCAATGATCGCATCGGGGTCATCGCCTTTTCCGGTGCTGCCGTGTCGATGGCTCCGTTGACCATCGACCATACCGCCGTTCATGAAACCATCAGCCAACTCGACACCAAGGTCATTCCCTCAGGCGGATCAGATCTTGCCGCTGCCGTTGAGCTAGCCCTCAAAACACTCAAAAAATCCGACAAACAAGCAGCGCAACGAGCTGGCAACCAATCGAATGCTCTCATCATCATCAGCGATGGCGAAGACCACTCAGAGAAGATCAAATTTGCAGGCAGTGAAATCCGAGATGCGGGGATTGCCGTTTGCACCATTGGCGTCGGCTCCTCAGAGGGAGGCATCATACCTGACCTACGAATGCTCGACGGCAAATTCCGCGACACCAAAGGCAACACCGTCTTCAGCAAGCTCAACTCAAGTGCTCTGGAGCAGCTTGCTAGTGCGGGTGCTGGCTCATACGTCCCCGCATCATCAGGTGCGGACACAACCATCAGTCGAGCATTAGCATCACTGGAACGTAACGAAGAAGAAGGCAGTGTTGTCAGTATTCCGAACGAGACCTATCAATGGCTTCTCTGTCCCGCTATTGTATTACTGATCCTTTCGATTCTCATCAAATCCAATCTCTTCGCCCGCAAAATATCTACTGCCGTGACATCCACAGCGATCATCTCAATGCTCCTTACCGGTCATGAGCAAATTCAGGCAGCGATCATGGATCAAGCCGTAGAGGCATACCAAAAGCACGATTATCTCCAAGCCATGGAGTTGTGTAGCGAGGCTCTCGCTGATGCTGAGCAAGACCAGCAACACATCATCGAATTCTCGCAGGGCAGTAGCGCCTACCGCCTCAGTCGATGGGATGTTGCCAGCCGCTACTTCTCC
This sequence comes from Akkermansiaceae bacterium, assembly GCA_049631945.1. GTDB lineage: Bacteria > Verrucomicrobiota > Verrucomicrobiia > Verrucomicrobiales > Akkermansiaceae > Oceaniferula. The sequence goes on along the minus strand of JBNABE010000044.1, from coordinate 3,042 downwards.
CGGGCATTATTAAGCCCAAACGAGAATTTGCAGGAACAGTCCCACTACAACCTGGGCAACACACTCTTCCAATGGGGCTGGACCACCCTCAACCCTCCAGACGCTGACAGCACAAAAAACGCCTTCCTTGAGGCCATGCGCCAGCTCTACTCAGATCAGACCAAGCAAGCCAGCCAACAAGGGCAAGGAGACCAAACACCTCAGCTAACGGCCTCAGATCTGCAAAAAATAAAAACCAACTGGCAAGACGCGATCAGCCACTACCAAGCCTCACTCCAGCTCAACCCCGATAACACCAAAGCAGGAGACAACATGCGAGAGGTAGAAAAAACCCTAGAGCAGCTCAAAGAGGCAGAGGAACAGGCCAAACAAGAAGCTGAACAAAAACAGCAGGAGCAACAAGAGCAAGGTGAAGGTGATCAACAAGACCAACAAAACCAACAAGACGGCGAAGGAGATCAAGACGACAAAGACTCTGACCAAAATGGAGAACAAGACGGCGAGGACGAACAAAACAAGGAAGGCGGTGATCCATCAGATCAAGAAGGCCAAAATGGCGAGCAAAGCCAAAACCAGGATAATAATGAATCTGGAGAAACCGATCAACAGCAGGCCGAACAACAGCCCGAAGAAAGCAAAGAAGAATTCGCAGCACGTATCCTCCGAGAGCAGTCGGACGCAGAGGTGCGCCCAGTGAGACGTCGTCTACTCAGATTGCGCAGGCCCGAGAAAGACTGGTAATGATAACCCGCACGGTGATGACCTATCTTAAGACCCATAGAACCAAACCACGAGGCATACTCACATGCCTCGCCATGGTTGGTACTACTCTGCTCGCGCACGGCCAAAGCAAGCAGTCCCCCGCTCCTATTTATGTTCAAACAGAGCTGAGCAGCAAACACCTCATCACAGGAGAGCAAACCTACCTCAAGATAAGCATCCAAAACAGCAACCAAGGCTTACGCCCCTCGGCACCTGAGATCCCTAATACAGCTGTCAACTTCTCAGGCAACCGCGTAGAGATCGATGGCCAACGGCGCATCACTCGATCGTTCATCTACCGTATCAGACCAGCTAAGCCGGGGAGCTACACCGTGCCACCCATATCTTTCAACGGCAGCCGCAGTCAGTATTCAGGGAAGCCCTTGAGCTTCGAAGTGCGTGACGCCAATGAGCTAGCCAAGGTCTCCTCAGGTATTACAGGTCAAGACATCAGGGTCGGTTGGTTTCCAGAAAAAACCAAGCTTTACGCGGGAGAGCAGTGCCCACTCACCTTGAAAATTTATGTCCCATCCAAACTCCGGCCAACCAGCTGGGGCCTTCCTGAAGCAGAAAAAAACAACTGCCTTGCCTGGCGCTTCAGCGGACCAACACGAGATGATCTCGGTGAGGTAGTCATCAACAACACTGCCTACATCTCTGCTCCCTTCAAAACCACCCTCAGTGGCATCAGCGCTGGCAATGCCAGCTTCGGCCCCACTCGCATGAGTATTGTATCACGGCAGCGCAGTATCGACCCGCGGCGCGGCATCAGAATATCGGATGTCCCCTATAAGCTCACACTACCCTCCATCGACTTCGACATCATGCCGCTCCCCGCTGGGGCACCAGCAGGCTTCAAGGGGGCGATTGGACAATTCAACATTGGTGTCGAATGCAAAAAAGCCTCCATCAAAGACACCGACACGCTCGAAGTCTTACTCCGCATCCAAGGTGAGGGTAACCTGGAGAACATCCAAGCTCCTGAACTCAACGGCACGGGCTGGAAAGTCATCGACACCTCAAAAGTCACACGAGGTGGCGAAAGAAGACGCTCCCAAGGCGCTGTGACCTTTCGCCAGATCCTGCGACCCGTGGCAGCTGAGCTATCCGGCAAACTACCCAGCAACATTCCAGCCTACTCCATGAGTGTCTTCAACCCCGATAATCAATCCTACTACACGCTCAGCACTGCTCCGATTCCAATCAACATCAGCCCTACCCTCGACTCATCAGTCAGCAGCGAGCCCAAAATCACCGCCCTCGTCGATCCCGCCTCGCTCCGCCCAGAGCAAATGAAGGACATCCTTGGTTTCATAAAGCATAGCGTCTTCACCCCCCAACAAGACACAGCTAGCCTCACCCGCCAGCTGCAGCCGCAGCCCATACAAATGCTGCAATCTTATTGGCAACTACTCCCCGCACTCATCTGCCTGAGCCTCATCACCATACCCGTGCTGACCAAGATCAAATCTTCACGACAAAAGCCCTCCACCAAAGCAAGCCAGAGACAAGCACTCAAAGACATTGCGAGTGCTGAGGACAGAGCGACCTTCTACCGCCGCGCAGGCAGATTTATTGAGCAGCGGCTCACCGTCGACGATGAGCTCAAGACCATTCTCACAGAGCGTGATCAGCTCTGCTTCTCATTAAAAGATGACAGCCAAGACCAAGAACCAATCTCGCCACAGCGCAAGCAAGAGATCACCGACATTCTCAAACGCCACGCAAAGCAGAGCATCTCACTCCTAATCGCCTCTATCATTGGCCTAGCACTCATTCCAAGCAATCAGCTTCAAGCCGCTCAGAACGCCTCAAATGGCAATGGCAGCCTCCCCAGCAGTGTTTCAGCCAAGCATTCCACCGAACATAGCTCACCGACCAGCAGTATAGGCACCATTGATACCCTGTGCATGGAAGCACTCAACGCGATCGATCAAGGCCAATATCAAAAAGCCATCGATCTCTACCAGCAAGCTTTTCCCACGATTGATCAAGCTCTTGACCCAACTCTCAACAAAACGCCAGCCGATGTTCTCTACAACATCGGCAACTGCCACTACCAGCTAGGACAGCTCGATCAGCCCGGACAACTGGGACAAGCCGCTCTCGCATGGCGACGTGCTTTGGCACAACAATCTGACCACCTCCAAGCACGTAAGAACCTGCGTTACCTCGAGCTTAAAGAAGGTGCTTTCAGCCCAGTAATCGAGCAATGGCAGCAGAAAATCACCACCCTGCCACTGAGCCTCTACCAAAACCTCTATCGAGCCTCCCTCTGGA
>JBNABE010000043.1:0-13880 GCA_049631945.1 Akkermansiaceae bacterium | reverse complement strand
AGAGGGCGGCCACAGCAGAGAAAACCAAAGCGCCATTCAACGGATCGCTTTGATAAGTCTGGGCGAAGCCCGGCAAAAAAATCAGCCTCGAAATCACGAAAGCCTGATTACCGCAAACGTAAGAGGAGGTAGGCTAGATACAAAAAACCCACCGAGCACATAGCAAGGTGGGTTTGTAAATTTGAGTATCTCTTAAAGCTTAGGCGCCAACGTTGTAGCGAGCGAAACGGGCGATGCTGATATTGTCACCAATTTCTTTGCCCTTGGCAGCGATGTGTTGCTTAACGCTTACTTTGTCATCCTTGACAAATGCTTGGTCAATGAGACAAGACTCTGAGAAGTATTTGTTGATCTTGCCGATCAGAATTTTCTCGATAATTTCGGCGGGCTTGCCCTCAGCTTCAAGCTGTTTGCGATTGATTTCATTTTCCTCCTCGATCGTAGAGGCATCGATGTCGTCGCGAGTTAAACCAGCAGGGTTGAGAGCTGCGATGTGCAGACAGATGTCGCGAGCAAGCTCTTTGAATGTATCATTGTTCTTGGTATCAGCATTTTCTGCGCTGAGCTCGAGAAGAACGCCAACCTTACCACCCATATGAATGTAGCTTGAGATAGCGCCGTTTCCTTCTGCGTTGTAACGTGTGATGCGCTTCACCTTGATTACTTCACCAAGCTCGGAGAATTTTGCACCTAGAGCATCTTGGATGGTACCATCACCATAAGCAATGCCGGCAGCAGCTTCAGCATCATCGGCATTAGATTCAGCGATGGTCTTGGTGATGTCAGATACGAACGCACCGAAATCTTCGTTTTTTGCAACGAAGTCTGTCTCACAGTTGATTTCAGCGAGAACGCCACTTTCAGCGTTGTCTGAGACGTGAGCGGCGATGAGACCTTCAGAGGTCTCGCGGTCGGAGCGACCAGCAGACTTGACGATTCCTTTTTCGCGAAGAAGTTTGACGGCAGCGTCCATGTCACCTTCGGTTTCGGTGAGGGCTTTTTTACAAGCCATCATACCAGCGTTGGTGATCTTACGGAGCTCTTGAACAGCAGATGCGGTAATAGCCATGGTAGTGGGTAATTTGAGTTCGTTAGTTGCAATATATATCAGTCTTTGGCGACAACGATAGAGTCAACCAGGTTCTGAAGTAGAAGGCGAATAGAGCGGGTTGCATCATCATTGCCAGGAACTGGGTAGTCGATGACGGTAGGGTCAGCATTGGTGTCAACAATCGCAATCACAGGAATATTGAGACGACGTGCTTCAGCTACGGCGATGGTCTCACGTGCGGAGTCAACGATAACCATGGCAGCAGGAAGTTTCTCCATATCACGGATACCGCGCAGGTTGCGCAGGAGCTTTTCACGTTCACGTCCGAGAGCTGAAAGCTCTTTCTTGGACATTTTTTTGAAGTCAGGGGACTTCTCAATGTCTTCGAGAAATTTGAGGCGCTCGACAGAACGACGAATCGTCGCGAGGTTGGTAAGAGTTCCACCGAGCCAACGGTGATTAACGTAGTACTGGCCGATCGCTTCAGCAGCCTCAGCGACAGAATCTTGTGCCTGACGCTTGCAACCAACAAAGAGTATTTTTTCTCCCTTGCTGGCGAGTTCACCAAGAAAATCAGAGGCTTTGTCGAGGCACTTTACGGTTTCCTCTAGGTTGATGATGTAGATACCGCCCTTATCCTTCATGAGGAAAGGCTTCATTTTCGGGTTCCACTTGCGGGTCTGGTGTCCATAGTGAACTCCAGCGTCGACCATTTCGTTAATCAATTCGTTGACCATTTTTTTATTGGGTGTCCGTCCTTAAAACAGGATGGCTCTGGTAGTTTGGGAAATCCGCCGCACTTAAGCTTAAGTCCTTCAATTTCCCGTAGTTGAGGCGGCGGCGTGACGAAGGATGGCGGGTTGGTAGGGGAACGGCTGTGCTTTGACAAGGTAATTTTGATCTTTGGCAGCAAAAAAGTGCGCCAAATCTACCCTGCTGACAGATGATACAGAATCATTAGGTAACGAGTTCTCAAGCCTTTCTACTCATAACTACATGGAACCAGAATGCCGTCTTTCATGCCATGGATCTTCTTTTTGTCAGCAGGTACGATGGTGGCGAGGCAACCACCGAAGCTCGTGCTTCCCTGATTGTTGGTGAAAAAGTAAGGGCATAGGCGGGCTCGGCCTTGCATGATGCGCTCTTCTCCTGTGTCCGGATCAAAATAAGGATGCTCGATGATTTTCCCGGAATGGTATTGCTGCATCATTCGCGGTTGCTCATCAAAGGCCTCGGTGGCTTCATTGACTCGCTCACGCCACTCATCACCAGGAAGATCATGACCGATATAGACACCACGGGATCCCCATGCGAGTTCGGAGAAACCACTGATTTTCAGCACGAGCCGACGTTCCTTTTGGCTGAACTCAGCGACATCCTTCCATGAGTGAACGTCTAAGTAGGGCAGGGCAGCCTGAGGGGGCAGAGGGGTTGGGTCTACCACCCAGCTGTAGGGCACAATTTCGCGCAGGCGTCGCAAGTGGTTACCGCGGAGCTCTTTTTCCCAGATGCTACGCAACGAAGGGGACCATAAAAGTGCTAGCCATAGCTTTTCCTCAAGATGAGGTTTACAGGGAGAGGTAAGCTTAGCGGATGCTGCTAGTTTTTTCGCAGTGGGTATATTTTCCCAATCAAACCATTCAAAAAATCGGTAAGCCGGCGAGTCCGAGCCGTCATCATCCTCGGCTCGCTCTGTTGTGATACCTGAGCATTGTTGGGCAAGCCATTCCATCTCGGGTCGATAGTCATCTGATTCGTCACTGACCAGAATGCGTCCGCCCTCCTCAGGGAAAAGGTTCTGAAAGCCGTCGCGGATACCGTTTGCATCACCTAGAATGTTGTAGCCATGGTCACTGTAGAACTGCGACAGCCACAAGGTGATACCCATGCCACCGGGCACGGAGTCGAGTTCGGTGAGGGCAAAGCTACTTTGCTGATCGTCACCACCCTTAGCGGTAAGAATCAGGTCAGGTCGGATTACGCGTGGCATTTGATCACGTAGATCAGTGGAGCGCTGGGCATCAATGATCCAATGTGGTTTGCCGGCGTCGAGAAGTTGGTGAATCCAGCTAGGTAGCTTGCCGTTGACACTGCGTCTGTAGAGGGAATCCGAGGCGCGCTGAAACTGTGCGAGTGGGTGTCCTAGTTGCGTGAGCGCCTTGGCGGTTTTTTTTGCTAGTGGCAGGGGTTTTGGTGAAAACAGCCAGCCACCATCGTGCCTGAGTTTTGACTCGGGCAGGGCGGTAATGATGTTCTCGAGCTTCAAATGTTCAGTGCAGGGACAATTAGTTTCTTCAGCATTATGGACACCCTGCATTCAGCTTGCCAAGTGTTCAGTGGTTCATGATGCATATAATTTTAAGGTCAATGATTAGGCTTTATATATTCATCAAGCAGACTTGTCAGAGATTATCATCAAGCTAGTATCTTTCTTTATGGATCACTGCGACACCACTGCCTGTCAATCCGCTCGTGAAATATTCAAGGAGTTGGAGGAAATTTATGACGAACATAACCTCTATTTTCAGACCATTGGCTCGGTTCTTGAGGCCGCCAATGCGCTGGAGGTGCCCCAGCGGCTGAAGCTGATGCTTACTCAGCCCAAGAACGAGATCATGGTGCACTGTCCTGTCGAGATGGATGATGGTAGTTGGCAGTTACTTAAAGCCTACCGAGTCCAGCACAACAATGTGCTGGGGCCTTATAAAGGTGGTATTCGCTACCATCCTGAGGTCAAACTCGATGAGGTTAAAACCCTAGCGCTTTTGATGACAATGAAATGTGCCCTTGCTCGCCTGCCTTTTGGAGGCGCAAAAGGAGCGTTGCGCATCAATCCACGTGACTTCAGTAAGGATGAGCTGATGCGTGTCACAAGACGCATGACTTCTGCACTTGGTGACAACATAGGGCCTGATTATGATATCCCAGCCCCGGACGTTGGGACTAATGCTCAAGTAATGGCATGGATGGCTGACACTTATATTAATTTTGCCGAATCATCCAGTAGGGTCACGGCTCGAGGGGTTGTTACTGGTAAACCTCTCGAGTTTGGTGGGTCAGCAGGACGTGAAAAAGCCACAGGTCAGGGGCTGGTGTACGTGCTTGACGCATTACTCCCGGGTATGGGTATCGAGTTAGACAAAGTTTCTTGTAGCCTTATTGGTTATGGTAATGTGGGCTCTTGGACGGCGCGTCTTTTACATAAGAGGGGGACGAAACTCAAAGCGGTGATGGATCATACCGGGGCCATTCTAAACAATAGCGGAATTGATGCTGAAGCGCTGGCAACATATGTGCAAGAGGCAGGAGGGGTTAGGGGATTCGAAGATGCGGAGGCAGTGGATGAGGCTACATTTTATGCTACTCCGGTCGATCTCTTCATACCTGCGGCCCTCGAGCAGATGGTGGATCTCGAACATGCAAAGCACATGCAGTGTAAGGTGCTGGTCGAAGGTGCGAATGCGCCAACCACTCCTCATGCTGAGCGCTACTTATTGGATAAAGGTGTCGAGGTGCTTCCTGCAATTTTATGTAACGCAGGTGGGGTGACGGTGAGCTATTTCGAGTGGAAGCAGAACCGGCAATCTGAGACATGGGATGAAGAAGTGGTCGACAAGCTGCTTAAGACAACCATGACGCGTTCAGCCGAACGTGTTCTTGAAATGTCAGAGCGGTTAGGTTGCAACATGCGTATCGCTTCTTACGCATCGGCTATTGAGCACATCGACAACGTTTATGAGCTGCGCGGGGTATTTCCTTAATTTGTATAGCCTGTCGGCAGCGCTTCCCCCCGCATACCTTAATACCACTTTCATGAATCGACTCTCGCGAGAAGAGGATCTTTTGTCTTCAGTTAGATATTTAAAAAAATTTATTAAATAATTTGCTTATTTGTAAAATAGTGCGCATAGCAATTACATGCACCACACAATTAAACTAACTCTGGCTCTTGTTGTTGCAAGTAGCTGTTCCTTTAACTCACTTGTGGCTGAGCCAGCTAGTGACAAAATTTTTTCGGAATCCTTTATATTGGATACCAATCTTGAATATTCCAAAGAGATGCTATCCGCTCAGCGAACAGTGGTTAACAAAGTCCCTTATCTTTTGGAGTCTTATGAGAGCGGACTTCTTGAACCAGGCAAGATATACCTCTCTGGTCACGCCATTTACTCACAGTATCACGAGACAACTGATACTGCTGGTAAATTCCCCATTCTTGGCCGTTTCCCAAGTCAGCACTCATCAGGAACCAGTGCTGATGAAAGCATTCTAGATATGGCTGACGTCTCCCTGACTTATGCTGCTAATGATTGGGTTTCAGTATTCGTTCACGGTATCTACACAGATCTACAATTTCCAACTCAGGAAGAGGCTCAAATTCGTGAGGCCTTCATTACTTTTGGAAACCTTGCCGAATCCCCTTGGTACCTTTCAGTCGGTCGCATGACCGCCAACTTCGGGCATCAAGGCTCATACAACCCAGTAACGCACTCGGTAAATAATCATTTCTTTCGTATCGATACCGATGATGCCGCAGTTGAGCTCGGTTATATAGGTGAAGACTGGCGCTTTGCTTTCACGGCTCTGAATGGTGGTCGCCAGCTGCGTGTGGCAGACAACCCCAACAATAGTTTTGGCAGCAACTTCGCAATCAGCACTCAATATGACACTGAGCTAGCCGGTTGGGATGTTTCAGTTGGTGGAGGTTACCTCTACTCTAGTATTTACGATAGTGACAGCGCCAACCACCCCGGCGTCGCCCCCGACCCGCTGACAACCCGAGAGCGCAATGGTCTACTTAATACTTGGGTTGAAGCCAAAAAGGGACCGTATTCAATTATGGCAGAATACACCCAAACAGAACGAGATTGGCCTGCAACTGCTCCTGCGCCTGCTCCCCCTACGTTCAGAGTTTCAAAAGGCGCTGCCGTGCAAGGTCTTACTCTACAAGCTGCTTATGATACTGAAATCCTCTCCAAAGATACCCGTTTTTCACTCGTATACGGCAAAGGAATTCTGGGTAACGACGGCGATGAATGGGAAAATCTCCAACAAATTGCGGCGGGTGCTGAGGTATACATTACAGACAATTTCGCGCTCAGTTTAGAGTATGTCTACAACCGCAGTTTCATACCGCTCATCAAGCTTGATCGCACAGCGATCCGAGATGTCGATACTGAAACCTTCATCATCAGTGGAACATTATTCTTCTAGGATGATTTGTTTATTTAGCCCGTCAGCTCATTGAGCTGATGGGCTTTTTTTATCCCTTTGAGTGGCAACTTGATCAACATGTACGATCGTAATTGTGTACTATCCTCTGGATCCCAAAATTACTCTCAACGAGCCTCGAATCATACCATCAAGAACCCCACACATATCCGGCCTGAAAGTTAAAGCCCTAACACTTGATATAGCCCCATTTTGGGGACTTTGAATAAATGGCCTGCCTATTTGTCGAGGAAGTTCTCAAGCATTTTCATGCCGTCCTCGGTAAGGATGGACTCAGGATGGAACTGCACACCGTGAATAGGGAGATCCTTATGCATGAGTCCCATGATGGTTCCGTTCTTTGTTTCTGCTGTGATATCTAAACAGTCTGGCAAGGTGTCACGCTTCACGATCAGAGAATGATAGCGGGTGGCTATGATGGGGCTCGGAAGGCCAGCGAAGACACTGCTACCCATGTGGAAAACAGGTGAAGTTTTACCATGCATCAGGTGATCTGCGCGCACCACCTCACCTCCAAAAACCTGACCGATAGACTGGTGTCCTAGGCAAACGCCAAGTATGGGAATGGGTTGCTTGGCGTTCTTTCCAAATTCACGGATGACATCGCAGCTAATGCCAGCCTCATTGGGCGTGCAGGGACCCGGAGAGATGCAAATGCGATCTGGAGAGAGGTCACGAATTTCATCGATGCTCATGGCGTCATTGCGCACCACCTTCATTTCGGCACCTAGCTCGCCAAAATATTGCACGAGATTGTAGGTGAAGGAGTCGTAGTTATCGATGACAAGAAGCATAGAGAATAATGAAGATTGAAATGTGAGTGTTTATTCCTGGCTGATGGTTTTAGCTAGGCCTATGGCACGCATAATAGCCATAGATTTGTTGACTGTTTCTTCGTATTCGTAGGTGGGGTTGCTGTCGGCAACGACGCCTGCGCCAGCTTGCACGTATGCCTTGCCGTCTTTCAGTAAGCATGTCCTCAGTGTGATGCAGGAATCGTGGCCACCGTCCCACCCGAAGTAACCAACGGCGCCGGAATAAGTGCATCGTTTGCTTTTTTCGAGTTCATTGATGATTTGCATGGCGCGTATTTTCGGGGCGCCACTCACGGTGCCGGCTGGGAATGTAGCGCGGAGAACGTCATAGGCAGTGTGCTCATCGTCAAGCTCACCATGGACATTGGATACGATGTGCATGACATGACTGTAGCGCTCTACAATCATGAAGTCATCCACGGTGACACTTCCATGCTTGGAAATACGACCCACATCATTACGCGCGAGGTCAACAAGCATCAGGTGCTCTGCACATTCCTTCTCATCTGCTAACAAATCAGCGGCAAGCGCATCATCTTCCTCAGGTGTTGTGCCTCTCCATCGTGTTCCCGCAATAGGTCGAATGTCAATTCGTCCGTTAATGGCTCTCACGTGCACTTCAGGAGAACTGCCAACGAGGGAGAAGCCTTCTAGTTCAAGAATGAACATATAAGGCGAAGGGTTAATATGGCGCAAGGCACGGTAGAGGTCTATGGGAGACCCTTTAAAATCTGTTTCAAAACGCTGGCTGGGAACAATCTGAAAAGCATCACCAGCAGCGATGTATTCTTTGGCTTTGACGACCATTTGCTCATATTCCTCTTGAGTCGTATTACTACTTGCGTCGGGTGTCTCAAACTCAGCCAAGCCGTTGAGCGGTGGAACGTGTAGCTCCACATTGAGCGAATTGATCAGTGCCTCGATACGCGCACAAGCATCCTTGTAGGCTGCGTCGGGGGAGTCATGATCGTCAATGAATGCATTAGCCACCACAAGTAGTCTGCGCAAGCGATGGTCGAAAATAAGCAGGGTGTCAGCAATGATAAATAAGGCGTCGGGCAGGCCCAGTTCGTCTTTAGCCGCGGGGCCAATGCTAGGCTCGAATTGGCGCACGGCATCATATGAGAGATATCCGACTGCGCCTCCGTAAAATGGGGGGGCATCTCCATGCGGAGCAGGTTTGTATTTTGCCATGAGCTGTTCGAGCTCATCTAGAATGTCGTTTTTAGCTGTCCAATTACGAGTTTTACCATTTTCCCTATAAGTGACATCCAGCCCCTCAGCTTTGATGACAGTTCGTGGATTATTACCCAGAATAGAATATCTTCCATTCTCTCCAGAGCTTTCAGCACTCTCAAAAAGAAAGGCTTCACCATTGCCACTTATTTTTTGATAGGCAGAGAGAGGTGTCTCAAAATCCGCAGCCAACTGTGCATAAACAGGCACGACGTTGCCTTTTGCTGCGAGGTTGCAGAATTCATCAGGTGAAGGTTTGACGGAAGTGATGCTCAACGTTGCAGATCATGGCGACAAATTACATTCACGCAATTCGAAAAAAGTGAAATGACGAGCTCAGTTTTGGATGAAATACAATTCATCAGACTGGTAAGTGAAATTGCCGGTTGCTATGCGTGTTCGCTATGTGCTTGGCACGTGACTGAAGCTCAGGTAATTTGCTTATATGAAGCGCAACACCACCATTGTCCTGGCCGCAATTTTACTTTTAGTAATCGGCTCGGGTGGGCTCTTTGTTGCTTATAAGGGCTACAAAAGATATCAAGCACGGCAAAACCAAGAGTTCAGATATGAGGGGACGATGGGAAAAGCTGCTGCGGGCTTTCAGCTCGAGGCTTTCAAGCGGCACTTACTAAGCGACGACGCTTTGGAGCATGTAATCAAGGAGCAGAAACTAATCGATGTCTGGGGGCTTGATGACATGGATGCCGCAAAAATACATATCAGAGGAAAATTTGACGTTAAGCTGGAAAATGCTGAGGTGAAGGTGAGTTATCAAGATAGAGATAAACAAACAGCACATGATGTCCTAAAAGCGATCGTTCAACGTCATTACGAGAAGCTGCAGGCGACCAAGGCATAGGGCTAAGTCCATGCTCGGAAAATTTCATGCAGCAAGCACAGGTTTTTGGGGGTTGATTAAGACACAGTCTTAAGTATCTCATCAGCACTGTAGCGAACTTTAGGTAGCTCAGCATATTTATCCTCGCTTGAGCGGTATCCCATGGCGCAGGCAACCGTGGTGGTGAAGTGACTATTTTTCAAACCCAGAATACGGTCATACTCGGCGGGAACAATGCCCTCCATGGGACATGCATCAATGCCTAGTACGGCAGCACTCATCATGAGCTGACCAAGTGCTATATAAACTTGGTTTTTGGCCCATGCTAGCGTCTGCCCATCATCCATATTATTGAAAAAGCCGCTCATCATCCCGGCATAACCTTCAAGGCTCGAACGAGAGACTCCACGCACACCAGCGAGCTGATCCAGCCATTTCTCGATATCTTGCTCATTCATATCGTTTCTCGCACAGAGCACGATCAAATGGGAGCAATCAATCACCTGTTGTTGATGCCAGGAGTGCTGCAGTAAATCTTGCTTGGTCTTCGGGCAGGTAATGGTGATAAATTGCCATGGTTGGAGGCCGAATGATGATGGAGTCAGGACCATACTCTTTTCGAGCGCAGCCCACGTTGCAGGCGATATTTTCTTTTCGTTGTCGAAAACCTTAGTGGCGTAGCGCCATTGCAAGCTGGATGTGAGTTCTGCAGGTGTCATGATGGTAATTTTCTGTGAATATGGATGAAAAGCAAATTTATGATCAGAATCAGCCTGACTGAGACAATGACTTATTCATTGTCAACAGATAGCGGAAGCCGAACCGATGGGAACTCTTTGAGGGTGAAATTGAGCATGATGCCAAATTCTTCGGGAGCATCACGATTGTCTCGTATGTGAAGCCCGATTGAGGCAACCCAACTATCAAAATCTCGATAGAGATTGTATTGTTGAACTTCTACAGTGCTGTCATCTAATTCCCAGCGTTGGTAAAAACCTAAGCCCCATGAGTCACTGATACGTGCATAGGCCCTAAAGTCGATGCGGTTTGAGTCGGTTAGTATGGGGTGGTTGTTCAACTGGCGGTAACCAAAGGCAAGCTCAATAGCCTCACTGGGCATGAAGGTAATGTTACTAGCCCATTCACGGAATTCTGAACCACCGGCAGCAATAGGAAACTGAGTCTCAAGGTTGAGTCTCATCCATGGTAGTGGTTGCCATATAATATCGTTATAAAGGTTGGAGAGATCGCGGTCAAATTCAGGATCATTCATGAAAACATCCATGTAGGTGTCCATGACTAGCCATTCGTGCGAGCCGCCGTCACGCTTGGTGATCAAACGGTTGCGGGTTCCGAGCCTCAGAATTGACCAGTCCTCCAAGTCGTCAATTGCTGTAAACCGGCCAACTTCACGAGGTCTTGGCCTTGTCGTCGGTGTTACCACGTCGATACCCCTGAATGAGCTGTCAAGCGAGTCACTTGATAATTGAGTGATGTTTGCATAGGGTTGGAAAACATGGAGAACACGATCAAGGCCCCATGTTTTGTTGACGATGTTAGGGTAAACCTTAGAAAATTTGACCGATGTATCAATAGCAGCCGAGAAGTGCGCCCTATCAAATGATTTGGTGCCATTATCGATTGCTGAATATCGCGTATAACCTGCTCCGATACGGGGAGTGATGGCGATCTTGCCACCTGGGTTCAAGGGTAAACTAAACTCATGCCACGTATGAAAACGGTTATAGCCACGGTCATCCAAAAGCTCGTTGATCTCTGCTAGGCGAGGGTCTCCTGAGGGAAGTGAATCAGCTTCAGCCCTCAGGCTACTGGTTTGAAAATCTGCCAGCTGTTCGTCATAGATACCAAAACTAGTCGTGCCCTCGTGTAGAATCGGTGAGCCCAAGATGGGTCGTTTTACCTGATCGAAGAAAAGTTCAGGCAAGCGAGTGTCCTGCTCGTAAAAATCATTGAGTCGAATGCGGCTGTAAATGCCTGCTAGAGATTTTGTATTTCTGTGGAAGATGCCCGCAACATTGTCTGGATTTGGATTGATTCGAAAAGTTTCTTGCTCGAAATCCTCCAAGAAAAAGCGATCACTCAAGGCTGTGATGTCAAAATTGAGATACGTCTTTTGCTTGTCGCTGTTAGCCAAATCAAAGCGATGCTTGAGCTCAAGTTTCCATCGGCTTGCGTCGAGAGCATCTCGATTTTCAGAGGTGCGCCTGATGGTGGGATCTAGGTCTTCCAGATAGTAGAGCTTTAATCCTGTCAGGTTATCGCGGTTTCCAAGCCTCGTGTCGAGCAGGTCTAAACCAACGCCGACGCCACGTTGTGTCATCAGGTCAGCATGCCACTGGGAAAGTAGCCATGCTCCCTCACGTCTGCCTGTGAGTTCATCTTTCTCTCCCCCAAGCATGAGCCCATAACGATTAAGCAGATAAAATCCCCAGTTCGAACGTGCTCCGGGGATAAAGTAATACCCGAGGTCGGCATTGAGCGGCTGCGACAGATAAGGTAACCATAAAATGGGAATATCACCTGCATAGAAGCGTAAGTTTTTGAAGATCACACGATCGCCAGGATAAATAGATGTCCGGTCTGACCGGATCCAATAATTAGGCTCAGCGACGTCATGGGTTGTGATGCCAGCGTTATCTCCAACAAAAATTTTCTCGCCATGATGCTCAACCATTCGAAATCGGTTAGACTCCATCAACACAAAATCGTAACCGCTCGTAAGGCTCTCGGCATTTAGTTGGCCTGTTGCATAATTATAAGTGGCATGATCACCTCGGTGGATTGAAGCCCCTTGATAAATCGTGACGTTTTTCGATAAAATGATAGTTTTTGTGACTGCGTTGAGTCGCACTTTTTCAGCGAAGAGCTGAATACCCGGAATGATTTTACCATCGGCCAACGTGGTCGATTTTTGTCGAACGGCAACTTGCCTTTCTAAGAGAGCAGTTTCCTTGCGAGCATTCACCAGCGCATGCCCAGCTTTGAGGGTGATACCGTTATCACCTTGGACGACTACATTGCCTTTGTAGAGAATGCTTTGATCATTTGCATTATACCGAATGCTGCCATCGTGCTCTATGCGTAAACTCTTGGGGGTTTTCGGCATCTCTGCGAAATTAGCTCCAAGTAGGTTGTCCTCGTTGGCCAAGTTGGCGCCCTCAGAAGTGTTTTGCCCCGAGCTCGGCAATGCTAGGAGTGCCAAGACGGCCAAGCATGATAGAGAGAGAATGCTCCTAGCGAAATATCTCATTGCGGTGATACTGGCCGAGATTGCCATGACGAGTAAAGTGCAAAGCCTACTCAATTTAATGCTGAGCATTTGGCGTGCTGAATCGGTTTTTGCAGTGAGCCCTAGATTGAGAGTTAGAGCTGCATGAGCTAGCGTTCAGTAAGCGTTTGTTTGCCAGCAACACCAGCTTCACTGGGTGGAAGATGACCAGCGGAACGAGACATTTGCTCAGTTGCAAGTCGCTTGGCCAAATTAATCAACCACATTTTTGCCACAGGCTTGATGAGTGATAGGCTCCATGCGAAAAGAATTTGTTTGCTGCTTTTTGCCGCAGCAACTTTCTTAGAATTTCTGGGTCGCTTAATGAGCATGGTAGTCATTAAGCCGGCCAGAACAGAGCCAGCAAAGATGGCCTTAGGCTTTCTCGTGAAAATGGAGCGTGCCAAGTTTTGCGGCTTTAACTTGGTGGTGAGAGCTTGCTTGCTCTCTGCTATCGATTGGCGGTTTGATGCCAACTGAGCAACCAACTCACTTTTACGCGCGGCAGCTTCGGTTATTTGTTTTTTTTGAGCCATAGCTTATCGTTTTCCATTTCTTTGCGAGAGAGTTCAAATAATGGCGTTACGGGTTTTTGCTTGAGCTTGAAGTAGCAGATAGCTGCCACCAATGTATGGATGACGGCCAAAGCTATGGCAATGGCGGCCCATCCAGGAAACCACTCCACTTTGTTATTGAGCCATTGATCGGCAACAGGAGCTAAAACCCCAATCGTAGCCACAAGTAATAAACTCCATAAAAAGAAAGCCGAGAGAGCCAACATGACGCCCTGAACGATTTTTTTGCCAGTATAACATGCGGCCTCCTTGGCTTCAATAGATGCAAGCTCAGCACGTGCCCCTAGGAAATCGGACAAAGCATGTGTGATTTTCTGTGAGGAATGCTTTTTCGAGGCCGAGTCGTCATTTACTAGTTCGGGGTCCATTATGTTTTAGAGACAAAAAGCTGAATTTTAGGGTGATGCTACTCTTGATTGAGGTTTGATGTGCACAATCTTTATGGGCCTTATTGATACCAATACAGGTAGTAGAGCTATATCAATCACCTATATAACCTGAGACGCCACCCAGTGCTAAGACCATTTCAATCTGGCTAGACACTCGAACAATTTGTCCAAGTGAAAAAAGTACATGGATAAGTTGATTAGCGACGAATCACTAGCCCGATAACAATACCAATACCCAGTGCAGTCAATACGGATTTGGTGGGGTGTTTGCGAACGTATTCTTCAGCATCTGCATGTGCCTCCTTCGCTTTCACCCGGCCTTGTTCAACTTGCTCGCTGGCGGCTTGTTTGATCTGTTGGGCTTTGGCACCTGCAGTCTCTTTCAAGTCGCTGGCTTTGGATTCTGCAAACTCACGGAATTGCTGGGCTTTTTCTGTGGCAGCTTGTTTGAA
>JBNABE010000042.1:0-13883 GCA_049631945.1 Akkermansiaceae bacterium | reverse complement strand
GCGGAAGCTATCAAACACGATCAAACAGCATGGGCAAACACCGGAAACTGCTTACAAAACTGCTTACATTTCCGATTTCCCGAGCCACTAAAACGGCATAAAACAATTAATATCAACCAGTTAAGGGTGATGGAGGCGGAGGCGGGAATCGAACCCGCGAATGTCGGTTTTGCAAACCGATGCCTTACCACTTGGCCACTCCGCCTTGATGAAAATTCATCTTACATCGCGAAAATGCATTCGCAAGGCGGCTTGGTGGTAGAGGCGATGCTGTGCCTTGTCAACAGCACAATTATTGAATTTGTTGCTCGATAGTGATACTTGCCAAAGCATTATTTTCTGACTAAGTAACCCGAATCTTGGCACAGGCACTGCATCTGTTGGTGGATTGTAGAGGCTCTTAATAACAATTTTTAAAGCGATGGAAGGAATAGCAATAATGACCTCAGGCGGTGATGCCGCAGGAATGAATCCAGCAGTCAAATGCACGGTTGATTACTCACGTATGCTCGGCTACAAGCCATATCTGGTACACAATGGCCTACGAGGGCTCATAGACGACCATATCAAGGAGGCCACAGCGCTTGATGTCTCAGGCATTCTTCACCGTGGCGGCACGGTTCTTCGATCGTCACGCTCGAAGCGCTTTTTTGAATATGAGCATCGAAAAAAAGCTTTCGAGAACCTGAAAAAACACGGTATCACGAAGTTAATCGTGATAGGTGGTGATGGTTCATTCCGCGCACTCAACCAGTTCTACTCTGACTTCAAGGTCCCTTTTGCTGGCATTCCTGCGACCATCGATAATGATATTCCTGGGACAGACTACTGTCTCGGTGTTGACACCGCTCTCAATATGATTCGGCAAAATGTCGATAGCATCAGAGACACTGCGAGCTCATTTAGCCGTGCCTTCGTAGTTGAGACAATGGGCAGACATTGTGGCTATCTTGCGATGGCGTCAGCAGTTACCAGTGGTGCCGAAATTTGCTTGGTTCCAGAACTTGAGTATGATCTTGAAGCGATCGAGAGGCGACTCCACAAAGACATCGAACACGGCCGCCAGTTCCTTATTGCGATCGTGGCTGAAGGTTGTAAAATGGGGGACTACTTAACTCGTTGGATTAATGAGAAGTTGAAAATGGACGCGCGACTAACGACACTGGGTCATATTCAGCGGGGTGGATCTCCGACAGTACGCGACCGCCTGATGGCATTCAAATTCGGTATCGCAGCGGTTGATTCGCTCCATCGTGGTGAAACCAATAAGATTATGATTTATCGCTCAGGTAACTACGGCACCGTGCCGATCCATGAGGTCACTGATAAAACAGCGAGCATTGATCCCGTATTGGTTGATATCTGCAAACCACTTTGTCGCTAAAAAGTCATTTTGGCTTTTCAGCATTAATACTCACGTTCGAGTAAATAGCGCGCAATTTGATCAAGCCTTTTACCCTTCTTGCCAAAGACCTGAAGGGCACTGAGCGCTTTTTTTGTTAGGCGGGCTGCCTCTTTCCGAGAAGCCTCAAGTCCCAGCACTGCTGGATAGGTGGACTTATCGACTGCCTCATCCTTGCCTGCGGTTTTACCCAACATCTCAGTCGTTTGAGTAACATCGAGAATGTCATCGATGACTTGGAAGGCTAGGCCAAGATGATAGCCAAAAGAAGTCAAAGCCTCCAATTTACGAGGGGTTGCATTGGCAGACATAGCACCCAAGCGCACCGAGCTCGTCAGCAGCGCTGCAGTCTTTGCCTCATGAATTTTAACCAGATCTTTCTTGCTTAGTTTTTTACCTTCCCCTTCTAGGTCAAGCACCTGACCACCAATAAGCTTTCGACTACCACCGGTTGTAGCGATTTCCTCGACATACTCCTTCACTCCATATCGCTTGGTGGCCGGAGTTTGAGCAATAATCGCAAATACCTCTGTCAGAAGAGCATCACCTGTCAACACAGCCATGCCCTCCCCGAACACCTTGTGTGAGGTGGGTCTACCACGACGGAGATCATCATCATCCATACTGGGCAGATCGTCATGAACCAATGAGTAGGTATGCATTACCTCTGTCGCACATGCGGGAGCTAATGCGCTCTCTACCGCGCCACCGCACGCTTCCGCCGCGGCGAGGCATAATATGGGACGCAAACGTTTGCCGCCGGCGAAAATGCTGTAACGCATCGCCTTATGAATCGTTTGAGGTTTGGCACTCTCACGCGGCAAGAATCTACCTAGGGCGGAATCTACCTCTTTCTGTTTGGCCCTCAGCCACGGTTTAAGATCGTCCATTACGATGGTGATAGCGGATCAGTCTAAATTACACAAGCTCAGCAATTTGCACGGCATTGAGAGCAGCCCCTTTACGCACCTGGTCGCCAACCACCCAAAGGGCAAGGGCGTTATCAAACACCATGTCTTTGCGAATACGGCCTACCAGACAGTTGTCTTTTTTGGTCGTGTCGAGTGGTACCGGATAAAGACTATTCTCAGGATCATCCTTGGCGTCTACCCCAGGACAGTCTGCGTACACAGCACGAGCCTCTGCCACATTCACAGGACGCTCAAATTGAGCTGTCACGCTCACTGAGTGCGAGCGGTGGACGGGAACCCGCACACAAGTGCAGGTGACCCTCAGATCTGAGAGGCCAAGTATTTTGCGACTTTCGTTAAGCATTTTGAGCTCCTCCTTCGTGTAGCCGCTGTCGGTGAAGGCATCGACATGCGGAATCACATTGGATGCGATCTGTTGCGGATAAACGTTTTTCATGTCCTCAGTTACCTCTCCCCCAGCCCCTAAGACCTTGATCTGCTCATCGAGCTCGATAATACCCTGGGCACCACTACCAGAGACAGCCTGATAACTGGAAGCAATGATACTGCGTAAGCCATAGAGCTTGTGGAGGGGGCTCAATGCCATCAAGGTAATGATGGTAGTGCAGTTGGGGTTGGCAATAATTCCCTTAGGACGATCCTTGATTGCCTCTGGATTAACCTCTGGCACGACTAGTGGCACTTCATCATCCATGCGAAATGCCGATGAATTATCAATCACGACGGCGCCTGCAGCTGCGGCACTGGGGGCAAACTCCAGCGATAAGCCCCCACCAGCACTAAATAAGGCGATATCGACCCCTTCAAAGCTGTCATGTGACAATTCCTTAACTTTGATTAAACTACCTCTAAAGGGAATCTCCTTACCAGCAGATCTGGCCGATGCGAGTAAAGTTAGTTCGCCAATCGGGAAATTACGCTCATCCAAACAGTCGAGCATTTCTTGCCCAACCGCACCCGTAGCCCCCACGATTGCTACATGTTTTGCTTCTGAAGTGGTCATGATGCATGATGACATCGCTGAAATACAGCGGCCTGTCAACACTGTCATTTTGACAATTTATCATTTCCCAAAAGGTGAAAAAATCATCATTTTTTTGCTTTTTCTTATTTTCATTTAGCACAAAAGCAATAACGTGGTATAATTTGCCCATGGCTACTACGAAAAGAACTCGTTTCTCTCGCCGCGTCCCAGATCACGTAACTGACGAAATCGTCAACGTTCTTGGAGATGATGACAGCTTCTTCGGTTTCAACGATTTGTTTGAAGCTGTTTACGCGAGACTGAAGGAACGCAACGCCGTCAGCGGTGGAGAAGAAATGCTCCGCCTTCGCGCATACGAAAAATTACAAAACCTTGTCACCCGTGGGATGATTGAGAAAGAAGGTAAAGAGTATAAGGGATTAGCGAAGCTATCCGAAGCTCACAGTGACTTCTTAGCAGCTCAGGATTCTGCCTAGCACAAGCTTTTCGATTCAATATTACACTATGAAATTTCGTGCTGGTTAAAACCATGCGAATTGTTTTAAAAACCCGCATCACCCAGTCAGTAGGTGGTGCGGGTTTTCTCTTTATGAGTTCATCAACCTGCCATTTTTCAACTATTCAGTAATTTATTTACGCCCAAACCTATGATCGAGAACTACTTACCCGTCATTATGCAGGCCATAGTCGCTATCGGATTTTGTGCAAGCATGCTCATCATGAGTGTTTTATTCGGTAAAAAAGGCAGTAAAAACGCAATCAAAGACTCCCCCTACGAGTGTGGAATGCTTCCGATCGGTGATGGGGCACCTCGATTCAGCGTAAAGTTTTACCTCGTCGCGATGTTATTCGTCATCTTTGATATCGAAGTTGTATTTCTGTACCCATGGGCCGTTCAATTCCGTGAGTTGGCAGCCATCGGTAACATGGCTTTCTTCAGTGTTTGTGGATTCGTTGGCATTTTGACCGTCGCATACATATATGCCCTCAAGAAAGGCGCGCTCAACTGGCGCGCATAAAGTTCTCTGGAAGCTCGCTCAAATGTGAGCAACCATGCTGTTGAAGTAGGGCCTCTTATGCCCTTTCTCTAATTGGGAGGTTACTCATTATCATCGACTTTCCCCCATTGACTCGTTGTAAATCAAACAGTATTATATCCAATTATGAATTATAATACATCAATTTGATGCAAACACTGGGATCACAAATCAAAAGTGCACCCACTACACCGAAACTATCTCTGTGCCCAAGCAGCCCTCTAGACCAACTTTCCTCATTGCCTCTTGGCTACTGGCATTGATTGCATTTGCGCAGCTCGTCTCTATCGCTGCAGCCTTAACGGCTAAAAAAAGAGTAGTAGCAACTCCTGAAACGGTCATCGCTCCTCAACCGATAACAGCTACCTATTCCGAGCCGATAAGAATGAGGAGTGTTGACGAAATTCTTGCCAGCATCAAACCAGACGTAGCACAAGCTCAGCCCGGCTCTAATATAGGCTCCGACATCTCGTCTGATACTGGCATTGAAGCAAGTAAAGATTCTGAGATCATCAATGACAATGCCGCCATCACCATTGTCAGCCCCCCTGCTCCTGTATTCACCCCGAGCTACGATTCTTCATTCATTGCAGACCCTGTCGTAGAAAAGCTAATCGCAGAATCTCGAGCACTCCAGCTGGATGGTGATATGATGCGTGCCATGCTTAAGCTGGACGAAGCTGCTCGCCGTGACCCATCTGAGGCTGCGGTCATTTACAGCAAAGGCCTACTTTACGAGGAAATGGGTTTATACACTCAAGCCGCAGATCAATACCAAGCGGTTCAACAAATGGGAATTACCGCTGGAACCTTCTTTAAACTATCCGCCAAGAAACTCACCAAAGGAATGGATGCAGCACACGCGAACCGAGCTGCCATATCGATTGGCCCGATGAACATACGCCGAGACGATCACAAACAAGACGATCAACAAGTGGATTTAGCCATCACCATTCTTGCAAGACCAGACAAGAGTATCAATCCATCCGACGTGAGTGTTCAGGTTCATTTCTACGATAAACTTGAAAACGGTGAAATTAAAAAAGCTAGCTCACGCGCTAAAATAAGTGAAGGACAGTGGGATGGGAAAGTGGACTGGAAAGGAGCTAGTCACGAAGAAACCGTCCAAATTTCCTACATGATCCCAGAGGCCGATCTTACGCAGGAACGTTTGTTCGGCCAGCGACAATATTACGGGCATGTGGTCGAACTGTATTACAAAAACGAAGTGATCGACCAACAAGCTACTCCACGAAAACTCAATAGCATTCACGGCAATCAGGTTTCACCACTATACAATCAATCGCTGCCATGGCTTCCCGGAGATCGAAATACTTTATTACCGAGCAAAGATGAGTATGATGTCGGAGACGACCTCGCCTTACCAAGAAGGTGATTATTCCAGTATTACCGATACGCTAGACCCACGGTATCCCTTGGCGGGTTGCACCTAGTCAGTGCCCTTGCTAAAAAGTAATTGTTTTACCTAAAGTAGCGACCTCGACCTCACCATCATGGATTGCTTGCAATTCCTCGCGAAAGATCTCCGATCTGGATTGCTCACCATGGACCAACCACACATTTTTTTTACTACCGGTTGTGGCTTTAAAATAATCGATAAGCTCAGAATTGTCTGCATGACCCGAAAATGAATCCATAATTTCAACATGTGCTCGTAGCCTGTATGGTTGCCCGAAAATATTCACCTCTGGCTGACGATGGCGTATTTTCCAACCTAGGGTATTTTCTGCACAATAGCCGACAAAAAGAATTGTGTTGTTAGGGTTGCCGATACCATTCTTTAGGTGGTGTAAGATTCGGCCTGCCTCACACATACCCGAAGCTGAGATAATGATCCCCTGCCTCTCGCTATCATTGAGCTCCTTGGACTTGGCCACAGATCTGATCAAAGTCAGGCCCTCAAAACCAAATGGATTGCGCTTTTCATAGAGAAAATCATTAACCTCTTTATTGAAACACTCGGGATGCAAACGAAAAATCTCAGTAGCGTTCACGGCTAGTGGGCTATCAACAAAAACAGGAATTTCGGGCACTCGCCCATTCTCAAATAATTGGTGCAAGACGTAAAGAATCTGCTGCGTCCTCTCGACCGCAAAACACGGGATAATAATTTTCCCGCCGCGCTTGATTGCATCGTTCAGCACGTCAGCAATGCTCTCATCGGCTCCTGATCCCAACTCATGCTCTCGACCTCCATAGGTGCTTTCCATTAACATATAATCAATATCCTTAACTGGGGCTGGGTCATTAAGGAGATCATTACCCCCACGGCCAACATCACCTGAAAAAAGAAAGCGCTTGGTCTTGCCATCTTCCTCATCCTCAATCTCTAATACAATCTGAGCACTACCTAGTATATGCCCTGCATCATAAAACCACATGGTCACTCCTGGGGCAATCATCATGGGGCGTTCATAACCCACATTGACAAATTGCTTGAGGCACTTCTCTGCATCTCTCGCTACATAGAGAGGCTCAACCAGAGGCTTATTTTTCTTCGCCAAATGTTTGTTGAGCCATTTGGTATCACCCTCTTGAATGTGAGCACTATCCTCGAGCATAACTTGGCACAAATCACGGGTAGCAAATGTAGCGTAAATATTACCATCAAAACCTTTGCTGCATAAGTTAGGCAAATTACCCGAGTGATCAATATGTGCATGTGACAGCACAACACAATCAATGTCACTAGGGTCAAAATGAGGAAAACAACAATTTATCTCATACGCATCGCTCCTTCGCCCCTGATACAAACCACAGTCGAGCAATATCTTCTTGCCATTTACATCTAACAAATGCTGCGAACCCGTCGTCGTTCCAGCTGCACCACAAAATTTAAGTTTCATGATACCATAAAAGAGCAAGACTCTGACTACTGCAAGCCATGAGCGTATTTTCTCTGCCTCAGATCACTCCTATTTGGATGTTAGGTAAGCTTCAAAAAGGCCAAAACAGCCTCATTATTTTACCAAAAAAGCCCTTTGTTTCAGCTTCACGTTCCGCATCCAGAATCTGTGCGTATCGAATAAGCCCTACAGCTGTCGAATACTGGGGGTCACGAAAGCTAGCATGTACCCCGCTCATATTTACTTGATCGGCAACATATATGGATAGACCAAATACCTCATTAGCGAGTTCAGTTAGCCCACGCATTCGGCTCGTTCCTCCTGTTAAAAATACTCCAGAACCTACTCCATTGAGGGAACCGTCTGGAAGGCGGTCACGTATCAAACGTAATGTTTCTTCTAGGCGCCCATGTATGATCTCATTCAGTAGCGAGCGCTTGATCTCACTCTCAACAAGGCCTTGGTCATCTTTCACGGGCACATTACCTACTCCCCTCGCTGGATCCCCCGAACAATCCCCCTCGTTCTTTTTCAATTCCTCAGCGCGACTCAATGGAATCTTAGTCACCAAATGAATATCGTTCGTGATGTGATCTCCCCCGACCGGTATACATCCTGAGGCAGCGATGGCACCCTTAAGATACAACACATAGTCCGCAGTACCACCACCAATATCAATCACCAAGGCTCCCGCGTCTTTGTGCTCTCTCTCCAACGCTACCTGAGCTGTTGCAATGGGTGCAAAAACTACGTCATCTACATCGAGCGGTATTTCTCTTACGCACTTTATACTATTCTGAATCCGCGTTCTTACCCCATGAACAATATGAAAATCAACTTCGAGCGATCGACCCAGTAAGCCTACTGGACTCACCGCATGTTCCTGCCCATCGAGACGATAGTGACGGATAAAATTGTGTAAATAGACATGATCCGCGGGAATAGCTAAGTCTCTTGCAATCTCAGTTGCCTCCGCAAGATGCCCTTCATGTATCTCTTCTTCCTCATCTGGTAAGCGATAAGTACCCAGGTTATTAACCCCTTCAATGTGTAAACCCGTGACGGATAGAAGCACACTACTAATATCAACATCGCATATATCCTCCGCTTGCAATAAAGCTTCCTTAACACCAGCTTTAGCTTGGGGGTAATCTGTAATCTCTCCTTTTCTGATACCGGCACTTCGAGTTTCTCCTACACCAAGTATCTTAACAGAGCCGTCGGGCTTTACCTCCCCAACAACCATACAGGTTTTGGTGGTGCCGATTTCGAGACCTACATGAATTTTTGACTTTGCCATCGAGTGAATTAAAAAATGGTTAATTATTGAAGGAGTCGCCTGAAGTATTGGGTTTAATCAGTATTGGGGCATTCAGCAGAGCCGTTTGTTTTTTGAACTCTACGGGGATATTGATACGGGGAATTAAATTCATCTGCTTAATCTCGCGCTTCACTGCATCAGATCTATATTTCGTATTTTCTTTCAAACAGTGTTCATGAATTGCAATAAAGTCTTTCACTTGGCGCATGTGCTCATACATACCAAAAACTGCCTTGGACCCGTCAAGACTAACAATCTCTATTGAATAGTCGTTTACCAGACTAACCTGCTGCGGCAACCACTGGGCCCGAACATCTGCCTCATCAATGACTTTCATGAGGTGAAGAGCCCTCATCAAGTCAACATGCTTCGCCTTCACTCCATGTTCGAAGTTTTCGACTCTGGCTTGCTTCATCATGATAACAGGCAAGTCTTTGGATGTTTGCCACATTGCCCCAACACATGGGAACGTCACACCATGCTTATCAACAAATACACCATCAGGCTGTCGCCCCCAAAAGCCCACGTCCTCACACTTCAACCAAGCATATGGAACCCGCTCTTCTATATCGATTTTAAGCGTTCCAGGTAGGCGACGCTCCACATTGCAGCTCACCACTTCAGGCAGAGCGCTCAAACGATGACGAACATCATTGGTATTCACCGCAAATAAAGTCCCCCCCAAGTCAAGATCTACTAAGTCCACTACTCTTGCATGGTCAAGCGCACCATTAGTCGTTAGATCAAGCTCCTTGATTTGATATTTTTCATTTCCTAGAAAGAGGTTTTTGATACCCTGATAGCTTCCCAACAAAGCCAATGCCACTAGCAATAGGCAGAAAAAACATTTCACACCCTTGCTCATTCCCCGCATCACTTGATACATCACAATTCTAGGAGAGCTCACTTTGATATGAAGACGCTGAAGGTCACCCCCCTGACGCTTATTACGTTGGAGAGCGGTTGTTTTCCTTCGGGTTCTGGATCCTGCCATAGTTTTTTAGGTTCGGTATGTTAGTGAAATATCAGCTATTTTTTCGCACAAAGGTCCAAATTCGTATCCTGCCACTTGAGCCGCTTTAGGCAGAAGGCTGCTGGCTGTCATTCCCGGAATAGTATTGGCCTCGAGGACATAGGGGTTTCCCTCTCTATCCAACAAGACATCAACCCTTGAATATATTTCAATACCCAGAGCCTCGTGAGCTTTGAGCGCTGCTTGCTGCACCGCATTTGTAGTCGCTTCATCTAGCTCAGCTGGGCAGTAATAATCCGTAGCTCCGTCATCGTTGAGCCATGGATACTTGTTGTTCATATCATAAAAACCGCTACGCGGCGCAATGTGAACGATCGGCAAAGCGACACCGTCTAATACACCTACCGTCAATTCAAGGCCGTCAATATATTGCTCGACTAAGACCTCTTTGCCATACTTTGCGGCATCCTCCATCGCACTGGCAGCTTCCGACTCATCGTGCACGATATGCACACCTACACTCGATCCCTCACAAGGTGGTTTGACGACATAGGGAGGGGACATCTCAGGCAACTTAGCACCTTCAGAGCAATCCACAATTTCTGACGCGGGTGTCGGCACTTGTTGTGCCATAAACACCTCTTTACTAGCAACTTTATCAAAAGCAATTCGACTGCTCTGGCGCCCAGCACCCGTATAGGGCATTTGCATATCTTCCAAAATTGCTTGCAATTCACCATCCTCACCAAAAGTTCCGTGAATGGTATTAAAGCAAAGCCCAGTGCCAACAGGAAGCTCGATAGCATGACCCATCACATCAACGGCTACCGCATTGAGCCCCTGCTCCTTGAGCGCTTCTAATACAGCACCGCCAGAAGCCAACGAAACCTCCCGCTCCGAGCCAGGACCTCCCATCAGTACTGCAATTAGTGTATCCTTATTCATTTATATATCTTGAAAATTTGCTGCGTGCCTTAAAAGGTAAACTCGTCTTCACCAATGATTTGAACCTCAGTCTCTAAATTAATTCTACGCTTTTCCTTAGCTTCTTTTCGAATGCGATCAATCAATCCAAGAACATCTGAGGAGCTAGCTTTACCACGATTTACGATAAAGTTTCCATGTTCACTGGAGACTTGAGCATTACCTACCGAGGCTCCTTTTAACCCTAACTCGTCAACCAGTTTTCCCGCTGGAACCTCCTCAGGGTTTTTAAAAATACACCCAGCACTGGCAGCGATGGGCTGAGACGAACGCCTTTTCTGTTTAGATTCCTCAGTACGTTGCTTGATCAATTCTGCATTGGAAACATCTGCCTGAAAGCTTGCTTGCAAGGCATAGTTTCTACGAAGCTCCGGAACATTACGGTAGAGTGCCTTGATATCATCGCAGCTGCGCTTCCTAATCTCCCCATCCTCATCAAGAAAGGTGACTTCAACAACCTGATCAAAGGTTTCTATACCCATGGCTCCTGCATTCATGCGCAAGCCACCCCCAACATTACCAGGAATTCCCTCCATCCATTCCATACCTGTCAGCCCATTTGCTGCAGCAACACTTGCTAACTTTTTAAACCGCGCACCGACTCCTGATACAATGACATCACCTGCGACTTGGACCTCAGAAAATTGGCCGCCCACGGGGTGAATAACAGCACCACGTATTCCACCATCACGGACTAACAAGTTTGATCCTCGACCGACAATACGCTGTGCGATGCCTCGATTGCGGCAATACTTGACGATGCTTGAGAATGCTTCAAAAGTTTGTGGCTCCAGCCAATACTGAGCTGGCCCACCACAAAGAATTGTTGTGTGCCGATTCATGGGCTCGTAAAGCTTGGCCTTAATGGCAGTTGCCTCACTTTCGCCACCACCGCCATCACAGCAACGCACCATCTCCTCGAGCACTGCCATATCACGGGCAATTTTCGTGCCAATCTCATGCACGTTACCAGCTCCCAAGGTAAGCAATAGATCACCTGGCTGTAATGCATTCCCAACCACATGATGCGCATCCTTGACGGAGCCCACCACCTTGGCCGATACGTCGCCATGCGCTGCAACCGCATCAACTATAGTTTGAGCAGTAACACCTTCTATGGGCAACTCACTGGCAGGGTAGATATTAGTAACGAAAACCAGATCTGCGCTCTGCAAGGCCTTGCCAAAATCATCAGCTAATTTCTGAGTGCGGCTATATCGATGAGGCTGAAAGACTACTACGATTCGCCTAGGACTCAACGATCGAGCGGTTTGCAGAGTAGCTTCGACCTCTGTTGGATGGTGCCCATAGTCATCGACAATTCGTAATTGAGGTGAGACATACTTATTCTCAAACCTTCGCCTTGCACCTGCAAAAGTCGCCAAAGCACGAGCAACGAGCTGAAAATCAACTCCTAGGGTGTCTGCAACGGTGATCGCTGCCAGAGCATTCAATACATTATGCCGACCAGGAATGCCTAGTTCTACCCTGCCAAGACGCTCTCCTTCTTTGGCCACTTCAAATGATATCATCCCCCCGCTTTCATGGATTTCACTGGCCGTGTAATCAGCATGTTGCCAGCCATATGAAATCGACCCCTCATAGCTTGAGCATAACTCACTGGCTACAGGGCAACCTGAGAAATAGATTTTCTTACCACTGGTTTGGTCGAGTAGGGCTGTGAACACCTCCTTGATGTGCTCAATATCACGATAATAGTCTAAATGTTCTTCTTCGACATTAAGCACAACCGAATGTTGAGGATGATACAGAGCCAAGGTTCCATCACTCTCATCCCCCTCTGCAATCATCACCTCACAATCCTGCTCCCAATGTGCATTAGTGCCCAACACGGGAATTTCGGCCCCAACGTAGTGACACGGCATGATACCACCGCGCCTGAGCACATGAGCACACATTGCAGAGGTCGTTGTTTTACCGTGAGTGCCCGAAATCACGACTCCATCACGAGTGTGTAAAATCGCGGCCAAACACTCAGCTCGCCTGATACATGGAATACCATGAGCACGTGCCTCAGCACGTGCAAGATTGTCCTCACGGATCGCAGACGAATATACCACCACATCGGCACCATGGACTTCATCTGCCCTATGTGGGCTCGAGAAGTCCAAGCCCAAACCCTGCATACGCTGAGTTTCGCCACTAGTAACCATATCAGAGCCACTGACGTGATGCCCCATACCCAACAATAACAATGCCAAACCACTCATACCAGATCCGGCCACACCAATGAGATGAACATTCACCGGATTTTTTCGGTCTGTTAATCGTTTACTAAGCTCATTAATGTCCATGCTCATTGATCTATCTAAAATACGTCAGGTTATTCGGCTGCTGTATCTGCGGAGATAACATCACAAATTCGAGCAGCAGCATCTCGAACAGCAAGAGAAGCCGCGTGCTCGGACATCGCATTTTTGCATTCATCATCTTCAACAATTTTGGTGAGATCTGCGACGA
Organism: Akkermansiaceae bacterium; assembly: GCA_049631945.1. Classification (GTDB taxonomy): domain Bacteria; phylum Verrucomicrobiota; class Verrucomicrobiia; order Verrucomicrobiales; family Akkermansiaceae; genus Oceaniferula. The sequence continues at coordinate 901 of JBNABE010000042.1, read as the reverse complement.
GTTGCCCAGCATCAAGCTCATTTTGCGGTCTCAGTAATGCAGCGCCCGCATCAGCAAAGACCTGTGCGTTGGCCGTCTGATGATCATCAGCTGCATAAGGATAAGGAACTAAAATTGAGGGCATTGCCACATAAGCCAACTCTGTCATGCTCGATGCGCCCGAGCGGCAAACAGCAACATCACAAGCAGCATAAGCTGTAGCCATGTCATCACAAAATTCAACGACACGATATCCTTCACGATTCCCTACGATCTTCTTAACCCGCTCATAATCATGGGCTCCGGTGATATGAATAAATTGCAAGCCAGGCATTGCCTTGGCGGCATCAACAACAAGGCTATTCAAAGATTGTGCGCCTTGACTTCCGCCCATCACCAGAACCGCAGCCCCATGGGGGTCCATCCCAAAGGCCTTGAGAGCATCCGCTTTCTCAGGAGCTGTCATCAACTCCTGCCTTACAGGAGTCCCCGTAACCACCACTTCCGCATCAGAAAAATAAGAAGTAGCTGCTTCCAAACCGAGGAAAATCTTGCGACACCAGCGCGCGGTGAGACGGTTTGCCTTGCCAGGCAGGGCATTAGAGTCATGCACATAGGTTCGAAGTCCTTTTTTTGAGCCAGCGACTACCGGAGGAAAAGAGGTAAACCCTCCCATTCCAAGAACCACATCTGCTTCCTCACGATCAATGATAAGGCCGCACTGCTTGATTGTCTTGCGCAGACGCCACAGAAAAGAAACCATTTTGAGCGAAAACGTCGGCGGCTTCGCAATGGCCCTGACAGTCTCAAAACGAAGATCCGAGTATTTTTGGGAAGCCTGAGCATCCACTTTCTTTTCAGAAATCAGAAGGAGGACCTTGTGCCCCCGTGCCTTAAGCTCTTGGGCAACAGCGATTCCAGG
>JBNABE010000041.1:0-14052 GCA_049631945.1 Akkermansiaceae bacterium | reverse complement strand
ATAAACTCCCTCGGTGAGTTTGGCAAAAAATCCTGTTCATCCTGTTAAACCTGTCTAAAAAAACAACATGATCATTTCTCCAAAGATTCGCGGCTTCATCTGTACTACCTCCCATCCCGATGGCTGCGCTGCTAACGTCCAGGAACAAATCGACTTCGTCAAAGCCCAGCCCAAGATCGAGAACGGTCCGAAGAACGTGCTCGTGATCGGCGCCTCCGCTGGCTACGGCCTCGCCTCACGCATCGTGCCCGCCTTTGGATCCGGTGCCAACACCCTGGGGGTCTTCTTCGAGAAGCCAGGTAGCGAAAAACGTCCCGGCTCAGCCGGCTGGTACAATACCGCGGCATTTGAAAAAGCCGCTACAGCTGAGGGGCTGCTTGCCAAATCTCTTAATGGTGACGCCTTCTCCCATGAGCTGAAGCAACAGGCTATTGATATCATTCAAAACGAAATGGGAGGCAAGGTGGATCTGGTGGTCTACTCACTCGCCTCGCCGCGCCGTACTGACCCGAACACCGGTGAGGTTTACAAGTCTGTGCTCAAAACCACCGGGGGCGACTACACCAACAAAACCCTCAACACCGACAAGGGTGAAATATCGGAGGTCACCATCGGAGCTGCCACCGAGCAGGAAATTGCCGATACCGTCAAGGTCATGGGTGGTGAGGACTGGGAGCTCTGGATCAATGCCCTCGCCGATGCCGGCTGCCTCGCCGATGGTGTCAAAACCGTCGCCTACTCCTACATAGGGCCTGAGCTCACTTGGCCGATCTACACGGACGGCACCATTGGATGTGCTAAAAAAGACTGCGAGCGCGCCAGTGCCGCGATCAACGCCAAGCTCAGCGCATCCCTCGGTGGCTGCGCCTATGTCTCGGTGAACAAGGCACTTGTCACCCAAGCTTCCTCCGCCATTCCCGTAGTGCCTCTTTATATCTCGATCCTTTACAAGGAAATGAAGGCCAAGGGAATCCACGAGGGCTGCATTGAGCAAATCCAGCGACTGATGGCTGACCGCCTCTACTCCGGCGACCTGCAACTCGATGACGAAGGCCGCATCCGTGTGGATGACTGGGAAATGCGAGACGATATCCAGGAGTCCATCGCCACAGCATGGGAAACCATCTCCAACGACAACTTCAATGAACTTGCCGACTACCAGGGTTATCAAGACGATTTCCTCAAACTCTTCGGCTTTGGCCTGGACGGAGTCGATTATGAAGCAGAGACCGATCCGGCAACTGCACCGCCATCGCTGGCCTGATAGACTTGGACTAATTCATTTTTAACCAAAAACAAAAACATAAAACCAATGAACACATTAAAACTGTTTTCCATCGCCATCTTTGCAATCACGTCCATCTTTTTCACATCATGCGGGGAAAAGAAAGACGCGGAAGCTGAAACCGGCACAGAAGCCCCGGCAAGCGAAGCCGCAAAGCAAGACAACTTTGACAGCCTGACCGATGAACTCATCGTGCAGCTCAACACTCTCGGTGATGCCTTTGATTCAACCCAAGACAAGGCAAGCGGTGAAGCATTTGTCAAAAAATTGGCTGTTATCGGTGATGAGATTGAAGCCATCTCTGCCCGCATGGCCAAACTCGATCCCCCAAGTGACGAGGACATAGCCCGCATTCAGGAAAAAATGGACAAATCTTCCAAGAAATTCAGTGAACAGTTTGGCAACTTCTTTGTGAGGTTCATGCAAAACGACGAACTCGGCGAGAACGTTGGTTCTGCCATGACGGAGTTCCAGGCTCGCATGGACAAGCTACCGGATTTTTTCAGTAACCGCGAGCCGACACCGCTGCCAGCCGCGGAATAAACCGCCATCACAGGCCTGATAGGCTTCGCTTGATCAATTTCGAAACTAAATTTTAACCAACACCAAAACTATGAAACCAACAAACAAAATACGTCTGTTTTCCATCGCCATCTTTGCTAGCACTTCCATCTTTTTCACCTCTTGCGGGGAAAAGAAAGACGCAGAAACCGAAGCTAACACCGAAGCGCAGGAAGCTGAAGCAAGCACTGCAGCTCAGCAAGCCGAAGACACCCTCGGCGGCCTCACCGACGAGCTTATTGTACAGCTCAATCAATACGCCGACACCGTTCTCTCCGTCAAGGATACCGCTACTGCAAACGATGCTATCGGCAACCTTGATAAAATTGGAGATGCTATCGGCGCTATCGCAGCTCGCCTCGATAAAATCGACATGCCTGACGAAGCTACAAACATAGCCGTTGACGAGAAAATGAAGAATGCGAGCAACGCAATCAAACAAAAGATGCAAGCTGCGGGTCAGATCATGTCCAACCAAGAAGTAGCCGGCATTCTCATTCCAGCACTACAGAATTTCGGAATGCGCATGGCAGAGCACGAAAAAGTATTCATGCGTTTCGGTAAGCAAAAAGATCAATCTGCACCTCAGCAACCAGCTGCAGAGCAAGCCGCCCCGGCAGCAGCAACACCCGAAGCTCCGGCAGCAATAGATGCCCCCGCTGCTGTAGATGCTCCAGCTGAGTAAGATAGCCGCATCAAATCACCAATACCGTCTGGCTCTCTTGGGTCAGGCGGTTTTTTATCCCCCTGTTTGGCTTTTGTATCTCAGCATAATGCGCTAGCCTTGCACTTATGCCAGCGAAGGAACGTGTCGATGCCCTCCTTGTCACCAGGGGGCTCTGTGACTCACGAGAACAAGCCAAGCGACTCATCCTCGCAGGAGAGGTCAGCACTGGTACCGTAGTCATAGCCAAACCGAGCACCAAGTTGAGCTCTGATGCCGATATAAGCATCAAAGAAAAACCCAAATACGTCGGTAGAGGCGGGCTCAAAATTGAAGGCGCTTTAGACACCTTCGATATCAACCCCATGGGCTTAACGTGCCTTGATGTGGGAGCCTCCACCGGAGGATTCACGGACTGCCTGCTGCAGCGAGGAGCTATCAAAGTACATGCAGTTGATGTCGGCACCAATCAACTCGTCTGGAAGCTACGCAATGATCCACGTGTTATCGTAAAAGAAAAATTCAATGCCCGGCACATGACAGCGGATGATATTGGAGACCCCATTGATTTGGCAGTGACTGATGTGTCATTCATATCACTCACAAAAATATTGCCGCCGATGTTTGCCACCTTGAAGCCAAACGGTCAAATCGTCTGCCTCATCAAACCACAGTTCGAACTCGATCGTGAGGATATCAGCAAAGGCGGAATCGTAAAAGACCCAGACCTGCATCAACGAGCAGTCGATAAAATTCACAAGTTTGTCACCGAGGAACTTCACCACCAATGGCTGGATTGTATCGACTCCCCCATCAAAGGCACAGAGGGTAACAAAGAGTTTCTCGCATGGCTGAAGCCATAACTTATCAAAAAGTTCATACAGAAGCTCAGGCAACTGTGCCGTAAAATCAGCCTAAGCTTGCCATGGTCTCACTGACAGGCAGCCCGACAACGTTATCATAATCCCCCTGAACTTGCTCGATAATCATATCACCATGCTCTTGAATAGCATATGAGCCCGCTTTATCCATGACATCTACCTTGGACAGATAGTCTCGTATTAAATCACAGCTAAGCGTTTTAAAAACAACCCCCGTGATCACATGAAAACACTTCACTTCACCAGCATGAATGATGCAAACGCCGGTACATACTTGATGCTTCCTGCCTGAGAGCCGCTGCAGCGTGGCTACTGCCTCCTCGATACTGTGGGGCTTTCCCAGTGGCGTTTGGTCAATGTAAACAAGCGTGTCCGCTCCAATGACAGTAGCATCCAAATGATCACGAGAAACAGCCTGAGCTTTCAACTTAGCGTTTTCTTCGCAAAGCAAATCCAAAGGCATTGCTTCATCATGTATCTCTTCAGCAGGTGATGGAATCACCTCAAATTCAAGCCCCGCTTCGCGAAGCAAGGCACTTCGCCGTGGAGAACCAGATGCTAGGATAATTCTCGACTGCATACACTCAGAATTAAAAACTGCATACAACTCCCATTACCCTTCTTGACCACATCGTTTGTTTGACTGGGCTAGTCATAATCATAACGACCATGACAATCATGGTGATACCTGTGGAGAAAACGCTCTAAGCCGCAGATCGAAGCAGTGCAACGAGCACCCCTTGAATAACCAGTTCATGAGCTGGCACCAGATCGGGGTAATTCTCATTCTCGGCATGCAAATAAGGCTTACCATTCTCTATCACATATCTTTTGAGAGTTGTTTCACCATCGATAAGTGCAGCTACTACGTCACCCTTGCGCGGCTCACGGAATTCGAGAACCACCGTATCGCCATCGCAGATATGGGCATCGATCATCGAATCACCACGAACTTTGAGGGCAAATGTACGCGGGTTGCCACGTAAGCCTAGCGAGCGAATATCAATTGAAAGACAACCTTCCTTCTCCGCATCGACATCCTGCGCCATGCCTGCGGCGATACTGCCATATACCGGAATATCTACGATCTCCTCACGTTCCATCTCCTCCGGAAAGCCTATGCCACATGCTTTGTTTGCCTTACGAACAATAACCCCTTTTTTCTCAAGAGCTCTGAGATGGCTAATCGCGGCCGTCTGGCTCGCAAAATTAAAATGACGTTGGATATCACGGGTTGATGGCATATAGCCTTCGACTCGGTGTGTTTCTTTGAGGTAGTCTAAAACCTCTTGTTGTCGATTAGTCAGTTGAATGTTGGACATGATGTCTTGATGAAATAGCGTTTAGTGAATGACGATCACCCGTATAAGGTGGGATGAACCAGATAAATAAGTGACTGCGTGAACAGTGTTCTCAAGAACAATAATCGGGAACTCGGAAATTGCAAAGCAAAAAGTAATCGTGAATTTACTTCCCCTATCAAGCTAATATATTTAATATAACCTTAATACCTATTATGAGCGAAGAATTTAACTCACCCTTACTACCTGCATCCGGAATTCTCAAAGGCGTTAGCGAAGATGATCGCATTGCACTGAGCAGTTATGGCCAATTTATGCCAGTGCGCGAAGGTCAACTACTGATTGAAGAGGGCAAACAGCAAGATGCACTTTATTTCCTCATTTCCGGGCTACTTCATGTGCATACCGATAAAGACAACAAACATACTCTCATTGCGCGCATAGGCCCAGGTGAGAGCATCGGTGAGATTAATCTATTTGATCCTGCCACAGCAAGTGCCTCGGTCACCTCGCAATCGTTTTCACAAGTGTGGAGCGCGACTCGGCGAGATTTTGAAGCCTTCATTCAAGCTTACCCCATGGTAGGCGAACATATCCTCGTTGCCTTGGTCGGAGAGCTCAGTAAGCGCATACGCTTCTTAAACGGCAAGCTCATTGCCATGGAGGTGTCCTACCAAGAACTATGGAGCTCATAGCAATGAGCCACTAGATCGTTTGACTCGAACTTTCCAAGATACAGTGACCATGATTGAGATACTTAACATACACCCACAATGTCTGGTGGGTGCAGCATGGCTTTTTCTTGCTCTGGCCATCGGCCATGTAGTGGCTGATTTTCCCTTGCAGGGAGTGTTTCTATCTACAGCAAAAAATAGAAACCTACAGCTCTCTGATGATCTGAATACCAAAAGCCCTCGAGGCGTTTGGCTTCATGCCATGAGCGCACACTCGCTCATTCATTGTGGTGTCGTCTGGCTCATCACAGGCTCAGTCGTGCTTGGTTTAATTGAGTTTGTGCTTCATTGGGTCATCGATAGTGCGAAATGTGAAAATTGGGTGGGCTTTAACACTGATCAATTGCTACACTACGGTTGCAAAATCGTCTACGCAGCACTCATTTATTCCGGCGTCATTCATCTCGGATAATCATGCCAATGGCCCAATTCATCGGGCACGTGTAGGCACATAAAAAACAGGAGCCCCGCGAGGAGCCCCTGTTGATTGTTGAGTAAATAAGATCGAGACTTAACCCGCTGCAACTGCTGCACGGATAAGCTCAAGAAAGCTCTGAGGCTCGAGGCTTGCTCCGCCAACGAGTCCCCCATCAATGTCCGGCTGAGCAAGTAGCTCACCCGCATTGTCAGCCTTCATACTGCCGCCATACTGAATGCGGATTTTGTCTGCAAGCTCAGCACTGTATAAATCGGCAATCACAGAGCGAACAAAAGCATGTGCTTCTTGCGCTTGCTCGACCGTGGCCACAACTCCAGTACCAATTGCCCAGACGGGCTCATAAGCAACGACAATCTCCTTCATGTCTTTCTCATCAATATCAGCAAGACCCTCTGTAATTTGACTGCGAAGAATATCCTCAAGTTTACCCGCTTCACGCTCATCAAGCGTTTCACCGATGCAGAAAATAGGCTTCAGATTAGCAGCCCTCGCTTTTTTGATCTTGGCATTGATCACCGCATTGGTCTCACCGTAAAGAGTGCGCCGCTCACTGTGGCCAATAATGACATAGCGAACAAAAAGCTCCTTGAGCATCATTGTGCTGATCTCACCGGTGTAGGCACCGTTGTCCTGATCAGATACATTTTGCGACGCAATGGATACTGCAGAGTTAGCATGAAGTGCGCTCACTGCTGCAGGAATAGTGACGTATGGAGGAGCAATGACAACATCAGCTGCATCAGTGAGGTTGTCGAGTTGGCTGGCGAATGTAGAAAGAAAATCTTCAGCCTCTTTGGGGCCGATGTTCATCTTCCAGTTGGCTGCGATAATAGGTTTGCGCATAGGATTAGTTGTTGAATGTAGTTAAGAGAATATTGATTTAGGCATCAGACAAAGCCGTGACACCAGGGAGTTGCTTGCCCTCGAGAAGCTCGAGAGAGGCACCACCACCAGTAGAGATGAATGAGACTTGGTCTGCGAGACCATACTTTTTGACCGCTGTCACAGAATCTCCACCACCCACAATCGATAGAGCATTACTCTCGGCTACCGCCTCGGTAACAGCTTTGGTACCGGCTTCGAAGGAGTCGATTTCAAAAACGCCCATCGGACCGTTCCAAACAATCGTTCCAGCATTAGCAATTTCTGCGCAGAACTCACCAATCGCAACATCACCGATGTCAATACCCTCCCAGCCAGCTGGAATTTCACCACCACTGGCATAGGTTTCTGTGACTTGGGTCTCAGCACCATTCTTAAATTCTTGTGTGATGCGGGTATCTGCGGGCAAGAGGAAACGAGTATTCAGCTCCTCGGCTTTCTTTAAGATGTCGAGCGCAAGGTCTAGCTTGTCATTCTCGACTAAAGAATCTCCCACAGCGTAGCCTTGTGCCTTGCGGAAGGTGTAGGCCATGGCTCCACCGATGATAAAGGTGTCTGCCTTTTCGAGCAAAGCTGTAATGACTTCGATTTTATCACTGACTTTGGCCCCACCCATGATCACTAGAAACGGGCTAGTTGGCGACTCAAGCTTGTCACAGAGAAACTCAAGCTCTCGCTCAATTAGAAAACCCATCGCACTTTGCGCAATATGGTGTGTTACACCCTCAGTCGAGGCGTGAGCTCGGTGAGCTGTGCCAAACGCGTCGTTGACGAAGATCTCTGCATCTCCGGCAAGAGTCTTGGCAAAAGCCGCATCATTGGCTTTTTCCTCGGAGTAGAAGCGTGTATTTTCCAGTAGAATAACCTCACCTGCTTGCAATGCCGAACGGGCCGCTGCTGCCTGCTCACTGATACAACTCTTAGCAAAAGCGACATCTTGACCAAGTAATTCACCAAGGCGGACAGCCGCTGGACGCAGCGAATACTTCAAATCCGATTCATCTTTCGGCCGCCCCAAATGCGAACACAATGTCAGCTTGGCGCCACCTGAGAGTAATTGCTTGATACTGGGCAATGCGGACACAATGCGAGTGTCATCAGTGATCTCACCTGCATCATTGAGAGGCACATTGAAGTCAACACGCATCAACACGGCTTTGCCGTTAACATCGAGGTCGCGAATACTGAGTTTAGCCATAGGATATCAGATTAATAGATAATTCAATCGTGGAGAAAAAAAGCGGAGGAAGCCATTCTTCCCCCGCCCTTAAAGTAAGTTTAATGCATTAGAGCCCTGCACCAAGCATGGCCAGACCATCTGCAGCACGACAAGAGTAACCCCACTCGTTGTCATACCATGAGCAGACCTTCACAAAGTTACCCTCAAGCACCATGGTGGTGTCTGAATCAAGGATGGAGCTGTGTGGATTGCTGACAATGTCCTGAAGAACCAGTGGGTCTTCGGAATACTCAAGCACGCCCTTCATCGGACCGTCGGCTGCTGCTTTGAAAGCCGCATTGACCTCTTCTACGGTGACATCACTTTTAAGAATCGCTGTGAAATCAGTAAGTGATCCAGTAGGAGTAGGCACACGGAAAGCACCGCCGTTGAGCTTGCCCTTCATTTCGGGAATAACCTCACCGATAGCGCGAGCAGCGCCGGTGGAAGATGGCACGATGTTGACGGCAGCAGAGCGCGAGCGGCGCAGATCGCTGTGTGGTGCATCAAGAAGGTTCTGATCACCAGTGTAGCTGTGAATGGTGCTCATGAATCCCTTCTCGACCCCCCAGTTGTCATTGAGAACCTTAACGAGAGGTGCCAAGCAGTTTGTTGTGCATGATGCATTGGAAACGATGTTGTGCTTCTCAGCATCATAAAGATCGTCATTAATACCGATGCACATAGTGAGATCTGGGTCTGATGCGGGTGCAGAAATAAGCACCTTCTTCGCACCTGCCTCGATGTGCTTGGAAGCACCTTCGCGCGAGCAGAAAAATCCTGTCGACTCGAGAACAACATCCACATTCATTTCTGCCCATGGAAGTGCCGCAGGATCGCGCTCTGCAGTTGCGTGAATTTTGTGCCCATCAACGATGATTGAATCATCATCATAACTGACTGGATAGGAAACACGGCCCTGAGATGAGTCATATTTAAGTAAGTGAGCGAGGGTTTTGTTGTCGGTCAAGTCGTTGATGGCGACGACATTTTTGAGTTCGCCATTCTGTACAAGGGCGCGCAATACATTGCGTCCGATGCGTCCAAATCCATTGATTGCGTAATTAGCCATGGTTGTGATGTTAAGATATTGATTGCACTCTGCAGTTGCAGAGCGGGGCGGGATTATGCGTGGCAAATTCCACAGGTCAACACCTGTGTTGATCATTTATTGCTGTGATGACGCACTTACTTAGGATGTCAAATCCACTAAAGTATAGACCCACCGGCTACTCACCGAGACGTTTTTCTATTGCCAATGCCTCAGAGCCCGCCTAAGGCTCGCTCTCCACCACCTATTTATCATGACTGATATCCCATTTTCCAAGCTCGGTCTGCGCGATGAGCTGCTCAATGCCATCGACGACTTAGGCTTTGAAAGCCCCTCCCCGATTCAAGCGCGTGCCATTCCTCCAGTGCTGGAGGGCAAAGACATCGTTGGACTCTCTGAGACAGGCTCTGGCAAAACGGCCGCCTTCACCCTGCCCGCTCTGCAAATGATTGATATCAATGCAGGCGAAGCTCAGGTCTTAATCCTCTCCCCCACGCGGGAGCTCTGTGTTCAGGTCTGTGAGGAAGTCCACCGTCTAGGAAGCCATCTACAAGGTTTACGTGCCGTGCCGGTTTATGGAGGCACTCCGATCGACCGGCAGATCACCCAGCTCAAACGAGGTGCTCACATCATTGTAGGCACACCGGGCCGACTCCTCGACCACTTAAGGCGAAAAACCCTTAAACCTGCGACCATCAAACTTGCCATCCTCGACGAGGCAGACCGCATGCTCGACATGGGCTTTCGTGAAGACATGGAAGATCTTCTCGGAGCGATGAAAACCGATCACCAGACTCTCTTCTTCTCTGCAACCATGAACAAACAGGTGCAGAAGCTAATCCAAAAATTCGGTAATGAGCCTGAGGAAATCTCGATTAAAGGCCAAACAAAAACCGTTTCAACCGTCACCCAGACTTACTATGAAGTGCGAAACCGGTCGAAGGTGGAAGTATTGACACGTTTACTCGACATGGAAAGCCCTCGGCTTGCCGTCATCTTCTGTAATACCAAACGTAGTGTCGATGAATGCACAGACGCCCTCACCGCGAGAGGCTACGCAGCTGATAAACTTCACGGCGACATTGGCCAACAGGCACGTGAGCGCACCACCAAAAGATTTCGAGATGGTAAATTCGATCTACTCATTGCTACAGACGTCGCAGCACGCGGCCTGGACATCGATGATGTCGAGGCCGTTTTTAACTACGACATACCGCAAGACCCTGAAGATTACGTTCACCGTATTGGTCGCACAGGGCGTGCTGGCCGTGAAGGTCGAGCCGTAAGTTTTGTCTTCGGCCGTGATATCTACCGCCTTCAAAGTATTGAAAAATATACCAAGCAACACATCGAACGAGCAAAAATACCGACCCAAGAGGAGGTTGAGGGCAAACGTGCTGACCAATTATTTGAGCTCGTTCAATCGCGCTTGGAACAAGAAGTAAGCCGCAGCTACCGCCACTACATCGACCGATTACTCGATCAAGGACACACTGCTACTGACATTGCGTCCTCGGTTTTTGAACTTCTACGTGAAGCCATTGGCCGCGAGGGCGAGGAAATTATCGAAGACCGCCCTGATTACAATCCCAACAAAGACCGTGGCGCCCGCCGCAGCCGTGAAAAAGGCCGCGATGAGCGCAAGGGCAAACGCAGTGAACGGGGTGGCAAAAAAGGCCAAGCTAAAAAAGAAGCCGGCATGGCAACTCTCTTTGTTAGCCTTGGCAAAGCAGCAGGAGTCCGGCCCAGTGATTTACTTGGCATGTTTTATCGAGAAGGTAAAATACCTGACAACTCCGTCGGTCGCATACAGCTTTTTGACCGCCACTCACTTGTTGACGTTGATGAAAAAGTGGCCAACAAGCTCTGCGACTCCCTCTCTAACTCTAAGCTGAGAAATCAACGTTTTCGCATTGGCCCAGATCGCATGGGTTAAGCTAAGCAAGCATAGACCAATTAAAGCAGGATGAACGACAGCAACAATCAACCTGAAGAAATGAATTACGGTGTCCTAGGAGAGGATACTCAAAGTACGACAGAAAAGCTGGAAAAATACACTGGCTTGGTCGACTGGGAATACCTTAAACCACACTTCGAATCAGGCGCGCTTCTCTTTGTCGACACCTGCCTAAACATCACTCATGTTGGACAAGCCTTGGCAGATGATGATAAGGAACAAATTGAAGCATGGTTGAAAACCGGTGACCTTATCAAACCCTCAGAACCCCATGCAAAGTGGTGGCAAGAAAACCCGCAGCAATTCACTGCGTTAGTCGTGTCTCCCTTTGTGCTGATGCAGCCACTCACCTCACCATCTGGGGGAAATGAACAAAGGTGATATTGATACAGGCCCCTTACTTTTTGTTTATGGCACGCTCATGAGCAGTGCAGACAATGCATTTGCCGCAACGTTGGCAAAGCACGCTTCCAAACTATGCAATGGCACCTTTCGGGGGATTATGTATCGAGTTCATCACCCGAGTGGCGAATGGAATTACCCCGCTGTGGTCGCATCAGACGAGGCCTCAGATCTCGTTCATGGGGAAATTTACCAACTTACTTCTGGATCTTTATTCGATCTACTTGACGATTACGAGGCATGCGGACCGAACTCACCAAAGCCGCATGAGTATCGGCGACAGATTGCCGAGGTAAGAAAAGATGACGATCAAGCTACCCAAGCTTATATCTATCTGTATGCAAGATCTACAGATGGGCTTGAAGTGATTTCGGACGGCATCTTTGATTCAGCCAAATTACGTTGAAGCGAACCATGGTCGACTTGCTTACCACTACTGCTACCACTACCACTGCCGCTTAACTAAACTACTGAACAAGACGAGCTCTGGCAGAGGGGGTGGGATTCGAACCCACGGTGACTTGCGCCACGCCGGTTTTCAAGACCGGTGCATTCGACCACTCTGCCACCCCTCCTTGATTGCAAAGCTCGTTGCGGTCGGGAGGAACTTTCCTTAGTCGGTGCAATTTTGCAAGAATAGTTTCACCTGATTTCATAAGTTTTCTCCAAGATGCGATGTGAGCTTGCGCATCCACGAGCCGTCACCTAGAAAAAGAACATCATGAGTAACGTTGTTATATTATTTTCCGGTCAAGGAGCACAGAAAGTAGGCATGGGCAAAGATTTGGCAGATACTTACCCAGTGGTGGCAGATATGTTCGCTAAGGCAGACGCCGCACTCGGCTACTCCTTGAGTGACATTATGTTCAATGGTCCCGATGAGGAATTGACCAAGACCTCACGATGCCAGCCCGCACTCTTCCTACATGGTCTTGCATGTCTTGAAGTCTTAAAAGAAAAGATACCTTCTCTTAAGCCGGTAGCCACTGCTGGCTTGTCCCTGGGTGAATTTACAGCTCACACCTTGGCCTCTACTTTTGATTTTGAAACTGGTTTAAAGATTGTCGAGCAACGTGGTTTATTCATGGAAGAAGCATGTGACGCCACCAATGGAGCCATGGCTGCCATGATCGGAGGTGACGAAGATGCCGTCGCACAACTCGCGGCTGACTGTGGCGTAGACGTAGCTAATTATAATACCATTGGTCAAATTGTTCTCTCGGGTGATGAGGCGGGAATTGATAAAGCGGTTGCCGAAGCAAAAGGGCGAGGTGTCCGCATGGGCAAGAAGCTAAACGTGGCAGGAGCCTACCACTCACGCTTGATGCAAAGTGCACAAGACAAGCTTGCAGAGGTTCTTGCTGGGGTGAACCTATCAGACCCTTCCATTCCAGTTATCTGCAACTTTGAGGCACGCGAAGTCAAGGATACGGCTGATATCAAATCCATGCTTCAGCAGCAAGTCACAGGGTCTGTCCGCTGGACAGCCTCGATGCAAAAACTTATCGCAGATGGTCATACCACCTTCTTAGAGCTTGGCCCTGGCAAGGTTCTAGCTGGGCTAATGGGTCGTATTGATAAATCAGTAACCGTGCATTCCATCGACGATGTAGACAGCTTAGAAGCCGCTGTGCAGGCCCTTAGCTGATGCGTTGAATAAAAATGGTCATTTTCACGAAAAAAGTGATTGCCAGCAGGCCCGAAGCTCACTAAGTTCCGCCCGCCCAAGCAAAGCAAAGGGGTGGTAGCTCAGTTGGTTAGAGCGCCGGCCTGTCACGCCGGAGGTCGCGGGTTCGAGTCCCGTCCATCCCGCCACTTTGTTTAGCTTATAAGCCCCGCACCAGCGGGGCTTTTTTTGTATTCATCATCAAGCTCATTTCGCCCTCATGGGATGAGTGGGACGATCAGCCCTGACATGCGCCATCAATAAGCCATCTCAGTATGCTCTCTGCGCGCGCATCATCAGTATGCATGATAGTATTATCACCACATCCATGCTACAAGTAGCTATGCCTTTTCTGTGTCCACTACGCATCTGTTTTACTGCATGCTTTTTGGCAGGCATGCTGCTGTGCACAACATGGGCCGCTGAGACACCAGCAGAGACGCACATCGAGAACCTCTCTACCGCCCAGCTTGAGCAGCGCCTGAAGGACATAGACACCAAGCTAGACAATCTAGCTCGCTACAGCTTGCGAAGTGGCTACGGTACTATCGGCTGGCGCTCCAAGGTTCACAACACCCCTGATCACACTGAGTGGGTGCAAATCGACCTGGGAGGCGAGCATACCATTGACGCCCTCGTACTAGTTCCCTCTCTGATGCGCAATGCTGCTACCGGCTATGAATCCGAGGGATTCCCTTCCACATTTCAGGTGGTAGCCGGCAACAAAAAACATCCAGAAGGGGTCGTCCTGACAAGTGTCCATGCTGATGAAGGAATGCTCCCTCGCCAAGCCCCTGTCATCGTTGACTGTGGCGGCACCAAGGCCTCTTGGATACGTATTGAGGCCACTGCCCTGAGCCCTCGCTCGTGGGATGGCAAATACCTATTCCAACTCTCTGAGACCCTCGTTTTTAGCGGTGAGCGCAATGTTGCCCTGCGCAGGCCTGTGACATCATCCTCTGACATGACAAGTCTGGCCAGCTCAGGGAATGATCTGGTGGATGGCTTTA
>JBNABE010000040.1:0-14065 GCA_049631945.1 Akkermansiaceae bacterium | reverse complement strand
CAATACAGCCCGAAGCTCGTAACTTGAATATTCAGAGAGCTTGTAGGTCAGTATAAAAATCGACAATGTCTTACGGGGTGCCCAGTCTGATTCTTTCTAAAAAATTTGCTTGTGAAATCTTTCACAATCACTAGAACCCGCGTGACGTCATGGCTAATTTTTTCCCTCGATGGACCAATTTGCTGCCGCTGAAGATTGCGGTTTGCTTGATTTTTGTTGTAGCAGGTCTCACTGCTGCGTTCTCATATTACGCCACTCCGAAGGCGCAGAGAGTAGGCTACCAGCCTGATCAACCCATTGATTATGATCATGCTTTGCACGTTGATCAGCTTGGAATGGATTGCCGCTACTGCCACAGCTCGGTCGACAAGTCTGCATCTGCTGGCGTGCCCACAGCCAACACATGTTGGAATTGCCACCAGCACGTGCAAAAGGGAAGCCCCAAGCTCGCGCCACTACGTGCCGCCATGGGTGTGGATGAGGATCATGCCCCTATTGAAGGTGCTGTGAAGAAGCCCATCAAGTGGGTGCGCATCCACAAATCTCCTGACTACGTCTATTTTGATCACTCTGCACACGTCAATAGAGGGGTCTCGTGTCAATCATGTCATGGTGACATTCACAAAATGGAGAAAGTGCACCATGATAAGAGCCTTAGCATGGCATTCTGTCTCGATTGCCACCGTGAACCGGAAAATCACCTAAGACCTCTCGAAGAAGTTTACAACCTAGACTATAACGCCGAGAAGTATCTCCTCGAAAACGAAATCAAAAACGAAGATGGAGAGCGTGTGACCACCCAGAAAGAGTTCGGCGAGCTGCTGAAGAAGAACTGGAGCATTCACCCCAAGGAGAGCTGCGCAACCTGTCACCGCTAAAGGCAACCAAGGCGACATAATAAAGCTCCAGTATCATTTAATCACTTTTTAGACATACCTATTTCCCAATAAGCACATGAGCAACCGGAAGAACAACCAACCAGATTCAGCTGTAAATGCCCCCACAAATGGTGGTAACAAGATCTGGCGAAGCCTCGGAGAACTCGAGAGCACAGAACGCTTTCAAGACGCATTGGATCGTGAATTTGTAGATGGCAGTGCGCAAATGGAAACTGAGGAGGAGCGTGAGGTTTCCCGCCGTTCTTTCATGAAACTTATGGGGGCGTCTTCTGCTCTCGCGGGTATGGGCTTGGCTGCCTGCCGCCGGCCAGAAAGCCTGATTGTTCCTTTTACCGAATCACCAGAGTGGAGTGTTCCCGGTAAGCCAGTTCACTTTGCTAGCTCTATGCCTCGCGCCAATGGTGCTGTGCCACTTGTCGTCACCACTCATGATGGGCGCCCAACCAAGTTAGAACCTAATAAGCTTTTTGATAAGCATGCAGGAACTGATTCATTCACTCAGGCGTCTGTCCTGGATATGTATGATCCGGCTCGTTCTCGTGACTTCCTCAACAAGGGCACCAAGTCCAGCCGTGCTGATTTTGAAAAAGCACTCGCTGAAATTGCCAGCCCAAGCGCTAACATTGGCTTTGTATTTGGTGATGATGTGTCTCCCACCCGTAGCCGCTTGGTCCAGGAGCTGAAAGCAAAGTTTGCTGATGCAAGGTTTTTCCAATACGAGCCGCTTTCTGGTGATGCACGTAAACAGGCTAATGCCGCAGTCTTTGGTGATGACGCTGATGTGGTGGTTGATTACTCACGGGCCAAGGTAGTTCTCTCCCTTGATTCAGACTTTCTCGAACTAGATCAACAAGGTTCGGTCAGTGGCTTCTACAAGAACCGCTTTATTGAGGGCGCTGGCTACAATAAGAAGGCTAACGCCAAGGCGATGAACCGCCTCTATATCGTAGAAGGTGGATTCAGCCTCACAGGTGGCATGGCTGATCACCGCTTGCGCATTGCGCCAAGTCAGGTGCCGGCTATTGCGGCTGAGATTGCCAATCAGCTAGGAGGATCAATCGCCGTGAAGGGAGGCATTACTCTCACGGCGACAGAGAAAAAATGGGCTGCGGAATGCGCCAAGGATCTGAAGGCGAACGCCGGCAAGTCTGTGGTTCTTGCAGGCACGAGACAGTCTCGAGAGTTGCAAGATCTCTGCATCACAATCAACGCGCTCCTTGGCAACTATGGCAAGACACTCAAGGCGGTTAACACTGGTCGCGGAAATCTGGGCAATATTGAGTCTCTTATCTCCGCTCTCAATGCCGGCGAGCTTGATGCGGTGATACTGCTGACACCTGGCAACCCTGTCTACGATGCTGATGGCTTTGCTGAGGCGGCCAAGAAGGCCAAACTAATCCATCTTGGTCTGCGCACAGATGCCACAGCTCACGCGGCAGACTGGCATGTTCCTGCGGCTCACTATCTTGAGAGCTGGTCCGACGCACGCACGAGCGATGGGTCATTGACGGTGGTTCAGCCTCTTATTTTACCTCTCTACAATGGGGTTTCTGAAATTGATCTTCTGCTCGCATTGCTTGACGGCAAGTTGTTTGATTCATCTAAAGATGGAGAAAAAACATCAGTTTCTTACGATGCGGTTCGCAAAACTTTTGCCGCACTAGCCGATGGATCTGATAAAAGCTGGCTTAAGTTTTTGCGTGACGGTTTCTGGAAAGACTCAACATTTGCAGCAGCTACAACGCTGAATGCTGTGCCGAGAAGCAACATCAAGTTGCCATCTGCCCCCAGCACGAGCAGTCTAGAGGTTGTTTTTGCCACTGACGGTTCTATTTACGATGGCCGTTACATTAATAATGCTTGGTTGCAGGAAGCTCCAGATCCCATCACGAAGGTTTGTTGGGACAATGTTGCCGTTGTGTCTCCGAAGACAGCTAAGGATTTGGGGGTATACGACAAAATTCTCAAACTGCAGCCCAAGGGTAAGGTGTATGGTATTGAGACCGAAAATGCCGGTGTTGGCCCAGATGGCGAAGGCAAAAATCATGCCAATCCCCTGGTTAAGGTGACCGTCAATGGCCGAGAGCTCGAGGTTCCCGTGATGATTGGCTTTGGTCACGCAGACAATGTGATCTCTATCGCACTCGGCTATGGCCAAGGATTTGATGAGCACGACGAGCTCAAGCGCGGCCCCAAGAATGAAAAGGATGTAAGTCTGGTGAGCGTTAACCGTGGATTCAATTCCTACTCGCTCCGCAATGCTAAGACTCCTTACCTCGCCACAGGAGCCAAAGTAGAGAGTCTCAATCAACGTTATTCTATAGCAATGACCCAAGAGCACCACGCGATGTATGGTCGCGCTCTTGCTCGTGAAATCTCTACCATGGAGCACGACTACCACGGTAAGAAAAAAGACTTTGCTGCCCAAATCAAGGGCGTCAAGACCCAAGGCATGGACTCACACGCTCCTGAGAACATTTCCCTGTATAAGCAGAAGGGCAGTGAGACATGGCACGATAAGGCAAAGGCCGATAAGCACCTCTATGATGAGCGTCAACAATGGGCGATGACGATTGACCTAAACAATTGTATCGGTTGCAACGCATGTCTTGTAGCTTGTCAGGCGGAAAACAACATCCCCGTAGTAGGTAAAGAGCAGGTGGCCATGGGTCGTGAAATGCACTGGATCCGTATGGACCGTTACTTCTCAGCCATAGACGGTGACGAGGACAACCCCGAGATGATTCCTCAGCCAGTCGCATGCATGCAGTGCGAGTCAGCTCCATGTGAGACGGTATGTCCTGTCAATGCTACGGTGCACTCAGAAGATGGCCTCAACACAATGGCTTACAACCGCTGTATTGGCACGCGTTACTGTGCGAACAACTGCCCATACAAAGCGCGTCGCTTCAACTTCTTCGATTACAATAAGCGCAACCCACTTATCGAGAAAAACCTCTACAAAGGTCCCGGTGGAAAGAAGGCTGTGGGCGAAGCTCCACACCTACAACGTAACCCAAACGTGACCGTTCGTATGCGTGGCGTAATGGAGAAATGCACATACTGTGTGCAGCGTATTCAGTCAGCCAAGGCGAAGGTGAAAGCCAGATTGAAGAAGAAGGCAACTATCGCTGGGGGCTCATCCGTTGATGTGAAAATGGCAGACAGCGAGTTGCGTCCGAAGTTGGATTCTGTGCGTGTTGCTTGCCAAGACGCGTGTCCATCGAGTGCTATTACCTTCGGTAACTTACAAGATGGCAACAAGGCCAAGGTTGTGCGCTCCCGCAATTCCGCGCGTAACTATGAGCTGCTGCACTACATCGGCACCCTGCCACGCACCACTTATCTTGCCCGTGTTAAGAACCCTAATCCGAGTATGCCGGGAGCCAAGGGGATTGGTCGCGCTACCATCGAAATGTATTAAGTGAGTAGCTTTTTATCCCTGAAATAATCACCAACTTCTAAATCATAATTTTCCATGTCGGATACTACGATCGAAAAAGACCCAAATAAGCCTGTGATACCAGTCATGGAGCGTGAGAAACTCATTCTCAACAACCGTTCCTACAACTGGATCACTGAGCGCATTTGTGGAATCCTAGAAAACAGACAACCAGCCATCTGGTGGATGCTTTTCATTCCAAGCGTTATCATCGCCATCGTTGGTGTTGGAGGTGGTTTGTTTTATCTTGTTTCTACAGGTGTCGGTGTCTGGGGAAACAGCAACCGCGCGATGTGGGGATGGCCGATTGTGAACTTCGTTTTCTGGATTGGTATTGGTCATGCGGGAACGTTAATTTCTGCGATCCTGTTCCTGACGCGTCAAAACTGGCGAACATCAATCAACCGAGCTGCTGAGGCGATGACGATCTTTGCGGTGGTTTGTGCGGGTATTTACCCGATGTTCCATGTTGGTCGTTTATGGATGGTATGGTTCCTCGCACCTATTCCTAATGCCAATGCCATTTGGCAGAACTTCAAGTCACCTCTATTATGGGACGTATTTGCGGTTTCTACTTACTTCACCATTTCTCTCATCTTCTGGTATCTTGGTATGGTGCCAGATCTGGCGACGATCCGCGATCGAGCTAAGCCCGGCATTCGCAAGTTGCTTTACGGCATCTTCTCTCTTGGATGGCGTGGCGGTAATCGTCAGTGGAGTCACTACGAGGTTGCCTACCTATTGCTCGCTGCTCTCTCTACTCCTCTGGTTCTCTCGGTTCACTCCGTGGTGAGCTTTGACTTCGCGACCTCTGTCGTGCCTGGTTGGCATACGACCATTTTCCCACCTTACTTTGTTGCGGGTGCGGTGTTTGGCGGATTTGCCATGGTGCTCACCATCATGATCCCAGCGCGATATATCTATGGCTTGCATGACCTTATCACCATGAAGCACATTGAGAACATGGCGAAGATCATCCTGCTGACTGGAACCATTGTTGGTTACGCTTACTTGATGGAGCTCTTTGTCGCGTTCTACTCAGGTGCCAAGTATGAGGGTGCAGCCTTCTTCTATCGTATTGCTGGTCCATATTGGTGGGCATATCTTGCGATGATGTCATGTAACGTGCTCTCACCGCAACTTTTCTGGTTCAAATACTGTCGTGAAAATCTCTGGATTGTGATGGGTGTCTGCATGGCGGTGAATGCTGGTATGTGGTTTGAGCGCTTCGTCATCATTGTCACCACTCTGCCACGTATGTGGCTCCCAGGAGACTGGAAATACTACAACCCGAGCTGGGTAGATATCATGACTTATGTGGGAACGATCGGCTTGTTCCTGACTCTCTTCCTCCTCTTCCTTAAATTCTTGCCTTGCATCAATATTGCCGAGGTTAAGTGGACTCTGCCCCAGAGCGATCCACACCATGACGATAAGGAGGAGCTTGATGACCAAGGTGCTGAATCGAAAGCGTCTTATCAGCACGAACTCCCTGAGACCACATACTAAACCTCTCGTTTCATACTTTAAACAAAAAGCTTACACTGATGAATACCAAACGCGTATACGGCTACCTTGCCGAGTTCAAAAGTGCCTCCGCTCTCTATAAAGCGGCGGAAAAGGTGCGTGATGCAGGCCACAAAAAGTGGGATTGCTACTCACCTTATCCTATCCACGGTTTGGATAAGGCGATGGGCATGAAGAAGTCCATCTTGCCTTATCTTGTGTTCTGTGGCGGTACGCTCGGCATCATTACAGCATTTGCCCTAGCTTACACGACTCAGGTCGTAATTTACCCAACAGTGGTTCAAGCCAAGCCAGCTAACATCTTCACCACAGCTGCGTTTTTCCCCATTATGTTTGAGCTTACCATCCTGTTTTCAGGTTTTACCACGCTCTTTGGCTTACTCGCTCTCATGGGCTTGCCGCGTCTCAACCACCCTCTTTTTGAAAGCCGCCAATTTGCACGTTCAACCGACGATGGCTTCTTCATCGCTATTGAAGCGCGTGATCCTCAATTCTCATCTGAGGACACCAAGACCCTGCTAGAGGATGCAGGTGGCTCGAATATCGAACTCGTTGAGGAGCCCGCACCCTAGATCGCCTTCTCTCTCATTGCTCATACTTTTACCTAATCAATCTCGGATAACTTATTTATCATGCGCTATTTCTTCCTAGCATTTGCCCTGATCGTCTTATTGGTGATCAGTTTCTTTGGCTTCCGTGGCGACAAGTTCAGCGGCACTCCGTTGAGGCTGTTCCCTGACATGGACGATCAAGACAAAGTGAAAACCCAAAAGCCTAGTGAGTTTTTCGCAGATGGTCTCGGTTCTCGTAAGCCTGTTGCCGGGACTGTTCCTCGTGGTTTCGAGCAAGGTGGTGTATCGCAAGGGTTTGGCCACGATCATAGCTTTGGTAACAGCATTAGCTACCTTGATACCGGTAAGATGGGTGATGCTTATGGTGACGGGATGCCATCAGAGATCGGCCTGAATGATAAAAACCGCGCTGGTTTCCTGCGTCACGGCAAGGAGCGCTACATGATTTCTTGCATGCCATGTCATGGTGAAGCAGGTGACGGAAAGGGCATTGTCGCAGTGATTGGCATCCCCGCGGTTCCCAGCCTGATGAATTTCCCCAAACCTAATTATCCTGATGGTAAGATGTATGAGACGATCACCATGGGTAAGGGACTCATGAGTGGCTATGGCTACAACATTCCTGTTAACGATCGTTGGGCAATCATCGCCTACGTAAGAGCTCTGCAAGCGGCAAGCAAAACAGCCTCTAATTAAGGCATTCCACCTCCTTTTATAATATTTTATTTCCTAAGTAACCATGGGTCACTTCATCACATCCAAAGACATTCCGGCTGACGGGGAGCATCTCAAAAAGGGAGCACTGAGCAAGTGGATCAACATCTGCGGCATCGTTGCTCTGCTCGGTATCATTGCAAGCGTGTGGCTACTCTTCAGCGGTAACGAGGCAGCGAATACAGCATCTGATTCAGCAGCGGGCCGTTATGCCTACTCATGGTTGTTTGCGTTCGCATTCTTTGTCAGTTTTTCACTGGGTGGTGCCTTCTGGCTCCTGTTGCACCATGTTTCCAACTCAGGTTGGGGGATCTCGGTACGCCGCCTGATGGAAAATCTGGCCAGTGTTTTCCCTTGGATGGGTATTATTGCTATTCCGTTTCTGTTTCCCCAAGTACAACAGCATCTCTTTGAGTGGATGAACCGCCACCGTGAAGTCATGGGAAGTGTCACAAGCTATGCTAATGCCAAGGAGGCGCTGCATCACAGCTACGGTCAATTTGACCACATGCTCTACGCCAAGGCTTTTTACATGAATTTACCGTTCTGGCTGGGTCGTATGATTGGTTATTTTGTATTGCTGGGAGGCGCCATTTACATCCTCAAGAAAATATCCCTCGCCCAGGATACTGATCCTGAGCCAGGTATTGAGCGCCTGAAGAAGTCACGTAAGTTGTGTGCAGCATTTCTGCCTATTTTTGCGCTTACAGCCACGTTCCTCGCATTTGATCTGCTCAAGGCACTCGATTTCAAGTGGTTCTCCACCATGTATGGTGTTTATTTCTTTGCTGGTTGTGCTCTCAACGGCATGGCTCTGCTTATTCTCACCTCTATACTTCTTCGCCGTGCGGGTTATCTGCAGACTGTGATGAGCCCTGAGCATCACCATATTATGGGTAAACTGACATTCGCGTTTGTGGTTTTCTGGGCATACGTTACCTTCTCCCAGTTTTTCCTGATTTGGTATGCAAACATCACCGAGGAGACCAGCTACTTTTTGCTTCGCAACACTGGCAATTGGAACATTGCCAACATCGCTCTTGTATTTGGGCATTTTGCTTTGCCCTTCCTTTTCCTTATTCGTCAGGACGTTAAGAAAAATCCAGCATTGATGATACCGATCACCATTTACCTGTTCATCCTGCACGCGCTTGATCACTACATCATCGTCGCTCCTGAGCGTGGACCATCGCTGACAGTTGGTAGCGAAGCTGGGGCTTCTTTGTTCCCCTCAGGCAGTGTTGTATGGTTTGATTTGCTCGCCTTCGTCACCGTTGGTGCATTTTTCATCTTTGTTTATCTTCGTACGTTCACCAAGAATAGCCTCTATCCTTGTCGTGATCCTCGCATCCTCGAATCAGCCAACCTCTTCAACTAAGCGGTTCAGCCACCCATCCAATCAAAGAATCATAGCTTCTTAAGGACCATGTCTAATCAGTTTTCAAATCACCGCGACACACCGCTGCGCCGATTCTCCGCTTTTTGGTGGGGGCTGGCTTACTTTGGTATTTTTGGTCTCGTTTCCGCCGTGTTCTATTGGCAGTCGGGCTCTCCTGTAGATCCGGTTGCTCAAGTTCGTGCCGCAGATCGCTACGATGTCCGCGCCAAAGTTGACGCAGCGCAGGCTGAGCTCCTGCCCGCAGCTGGAGTGACTGACAAACTGACCGATGAGATTGAAGGTGGTCCCCAAGCTACTGATCAATTCGTTCCCGGTTCGGCATCTCATAAGCGTGCGATGGAGCAGCTTGCTTCTGGTGGCGACGAAGGGTCGAAAGAAGGCTTCGAACTATACACTGCCAAGGCATGTAACACATGTCACGGCGCCGACACCAATAGACCAATTTCCCCTGCATACCCAAAGCTTGGTGGTCAAAATGCCGAGTATTTACTCGCGCAAATTAAAGATATCCACAATGGCGTTCGCACCAATGGAGGCAGTGCAGTAATGAAGGGGATGACCACGGCGATGAATCTCACTGAAGATGAGATGAAAACGATTTCCGACTGGGTGGCATCGGCTGACAAGCCGGACGTCGAGCTTGCAGAGGGTGACGGTAAAAACCTCTACATGGCAAAAGCATGTGCCACTTGTCACGGAGCAGATGCCAATACACCGATCATGCCAATCTATCCGCGTCTTGCTGGTCAGAACTCACAATATCTCTATGACCAGATGAAAGCCATTAAGGATGGCACACGTGCCAATGGCCAAAGTGCTGTCATGAAAGGCATTATGGCAAACGTTAGCGAGGAAGAAATGAAGATCCTTGCTGATTGGATCGCAGGTCAGAACTAAACCATTTTCCCAGAAACATAATCATGTCCACTCAAAGTAACGCTCCCACCACTGAGGATATCGAACTGCGTTCAGAGATCGATCGATCGCTACGTCATCCCGTGATGTTCTTTTTTACCAGTGGAGCTGCCTGGCTGGCAGTCTCACTTGTTCTTGGCATCATCGCCTCGATCAAAACGCACAACCCTGCTTTCTTAGGTGAAGGCTCTTTCATTCAATATGGGCGTGCTTTCCCTGCACACATCAATGCTCTGGTCTATGGCTGGGGGGCACAAGCAGCATTCGGAGTGATGATCTGGCTGATGGCTCGTCTATCGCGCCAGCCTAGTCGCAACGCAGGAACGCTGCTCGTTGCGGGTCACATTTGGAACTTAGCGGTCATGCTAGGTACTCTAGGTATTCTATCCGGTCACGGCACGGGTAAGCATTGGATGGAGTTTCCAACCTTTGTCTGGCCAGTCCTCTTGGCAAGTTATGCAGCGATCGCAATCTGGGTTGTTATTTCTTTCCGCGTGCGTCGGGGTGATGATGCAGCCTATATTTCACAGTGGTACATCCTTGCTGCCTGTATTTGGTTTCCTTGGGTCTTCCTAACGGCAAACCTTTACGTTAATGTTTTCGATGTGCACCCACTCATGGCAGCAGCCATTAATGGCTGGTATAGACAAGCTCTGGTGTTGTTGTTCTTTGTGCCTGTTGGAATTGCCAGTGCTTACTATATTACCGCCAAGATCACGGCTCGTGCAGTCTACAATTACTCATACTCAACAGGAGGTTTTTGGGCATTGGCTATCATCGCGCCATGGGCCGGCTTCCATGCGGTCATGGGATCTCCTATCCCTCTGTTTTTGCAATATACAGGTGCTGCAGCTTCCATGCTCGCTGCTGTGCCTCTCATTTTTGCTGGCGTGAATGTCTTAAAGACCACTGTTGGTCAGTCAGAAACACTGGCTCACAGCCCCTCACTGCGATTCACGGTAGCAGGAGTTTTTGGAATGATCGCACTTGCAGTGCTCGGAGTGATTCTGGCTCATCCGGATGCCATTCGTTACTCCCAGTTCAGTCTTGCTGGCTATGGTTATGATATTCTCGCTCTTTATGGTTTCTTTAGCATGTGCATGTTCGGCGCTATTTACTTCATTGTGCCACGTGTCACGCGCCGAGAGTGGCTCTCGCGCCGCTTAATCCGCACGCACTTCTGGTTCTCAGTATATGGCGTCTTACTTATTCTCTTGTTCTGCACTCTTCTGGGCTCCTTCCAACAGGGTGCTGCTCAAGAAAACTTCAACCAGCCGTGGAAGCAGGCGGTGAATAGCACTTATCCCTATGCTGTCGGGACAACATTCGCATGGGTTGCTATTTTATGGGCAAATATCTTTTTCTTCATTCATTTGACTTTGATGTGGTTGCGTCTTGGTCGTCGTAGCTCACACCCAACTTTATTAAATCGTGACCATTCTGCTCTGGGTCCACATGGAGCAGAGGGGGACATTGAAGAGCTGGAGGGTGCTCAAGCCTAACGCTGCAACTAATTTTAACTGATAACTCTTAATTAAGTCCATGACTCTGAAATCTTTTCTCATCGGAATGTTCGCAAGCTTCGCTTTGGCCTGGCTCTGCATGATCGCCATTCCCACAGCTAAAATGGCTTCGCTACCACCTGTCAAAATGTCTGGCGAAGAGGATGCTGAATATTATCAGCGTAAGACAACTGGGAGAGTGCTTAATGGGGCGCAGATCTATGCTGCCAATGGTTGTTACACATGTCACTCACAGCTGATTCGTCCTACTTATCTGGGTAGCCAAATTTTCCGTAAGGATGTTGCTGGTGTGTCTAACGCAGACGTCGATACAAGACGTGAGACACATTATGATGATTATCTGGGTGAGAAATATGCTCAGCTCGGTCTCACTCGTATGGGGCCAGATCTCAGTAACTACGGTTACCGCGCTGAGGCTTATGCCGCCAAGACAGGTATGACTGCTGAACAGTGGACAGTCGCCCACCTTTATGACCCACGTAACGAAGAACTTCAGCTGGGTGAGCAAGGTGAGGAAATCGATATGAGCTGGTCGAATTGCCCATCCCAACTTCAGATGTTTGAAGAAAAAGATCTAGTCGGCCAAGGCGACAGCTTAGCTATCAACCTTGATACCAAGGCAATGACTCAAGTCGTTCCACGTGAACAGGCACGCATTCTGACCGATTATCTCCTCACCCTCAAGCGTGACTCGGCGCTCCCTGAGAGCATGAATAATGCTCCGAAAAAGACCGATGCAGCTGCTAAGAAGTAACTTTCTATCCTAAATCTGTAATTTTCTCTCTATACCATGTCCGACTCATCTACTAGCAAACCGGATCTCGATGATGACACTAATGTAAGTGTTGATGCTGCTGCGGTTAAGCGCGAGAACCAAATGGTCACCCAAGGATCAGAGCCCATTTCTTTATGGGTCATTCTGGGAGGCGCGCTCATTTTACTTATCGCCGGTGGAGTCATTGCCGGCAGTCTCTTCGATTACAACAATTATGTGAAGCCAGACTATGTTCGTGCTTCAGCGCCAGGAGCTGCCAGTACGGCATCTTTGCCGAAGACAGCCATGGATGCTTATCTCAAAATTGGTAAGAAGGCCTATACAGCCTGTGCAGGTTGTCACCAGCCTGGAGGGGAGGGCAATGCTGCCTATCCTCCTCTCGCAAATTCTGAGTGGGTCACAGGCGCAAGTTTACGTCCTGCTTTGATTATTCTCAATGGACTGCACGAGGCGATCACGGTGGATGGCAAAATTTATAATGCAAACATGCCAAGCATGGGTTCCGGCATGGATGCCAAGCAACTTGCTGGAGTGCTCAACTATATTCGTAACAGCTTTGGCAACTCGAGTGATTCGCTCATTAGCTTAGAAATGGCTCAAAATGCTCTCGACGTATCGAAAGAGCGTAATGGAGGGCAAGTCACAGCAACCGAGCTCAATGCAAATTACAACACGGATCTTGTCGGCACACCACTTGATCCCGACACGCTGGTCGACCCGAAGACATTGCTGCCGGTTGAATCCAACTAATAACACTCTCTGATTTGACAATCGTAACAGGTCGACTACCTATTTCACAACTATCATC
The DNA here is from genome assembly GCA_049631945.1 of Akkermansiaceae bacterium. GTDB lineage: Bacteria > Verrucomicrobiota > Verrucomicrobiia > Verrucomicrobiales > Akkermansiaceae > Oceaniferula. The sequence goes on along the minus strand of JBNABE010000040.1, from coordinate 1,491 downwards.
CATCATACCAATCTGACCAAAAATCAGAAATTATATAACCGTCATGAGCGATAACCACGACAACCACGGAGATCATCACGATCACCACAACCCTGGATTTATCCAGAAATACATTTTCTCAACTGATCACAAGACGATCGGCCTGCAGTATGGTCTAACGGCAATGCTTTTTTTGTTGTTTGGATTCTATCTCATGATGGTCATGCGATGGAGTATTGCGTTTCCGAACGAGCCACTACCTGCATGGATGAGCTGGCTCTTCACCGAAGACTGGAAAGCGCAGTGGCTTAGTGAAGGTAAGTTGCCAGGCGAGACTTATAATATGTTCGGTGCGATGCACGGAACGATCATGGTTTTCCTGGGTATTGTACCTCTTGGTTTTGGAGCATTCGGTAACTATGTGACTCCGCTGCAAATTGGTGCCCCTGATATGGCATTCCCTCGTCTGAACATGGCCTCATACTGGCTGTATGTTGTGGGTGGTGTCATGATGTGTGGCAGCTTCTTCATGGAGTCAGGTGCAGCTAAGTCAGGATGGACGAATTACCCGCCGCTCTCGTTCTACGCGGATAGTCAATATCCTCACCAGTTCTGGACCGGGCAGACTCAGTGGTTGTTGGGTCTTGTTATGTTAATTTCCTCATCTCTGCTGGGCTCGGTAAACTTCATTACTACGATCATCAACCTGCGGGCTAAGGGTATGACATGGATGCGTTTGCCCTTCTTTGTTTGGGCGATGTTGGTTACCGGTTTCCTTCTTCTGCTCTCTTTCCCTCCACTTGAAGTTGCTGGTATCATGCAGGTCGTTGACCGGATGTTTGGCTCTAGCTTCTTCCAGCCATCTGGCCTTTATCATCAGCAGATCGGTCTTGCCGATGCCTCTGGTGGCGGAAGCCCGCTGTTATACCAGCACTTGTTCTGGTTCTTGGGCCACCCTGAGGTTTATGTATTGTTGTTGCCCGCTATCGCGTGTGTGGCCGAGATCATCCCAGTTTACACACGCCGTCCTATTTGGGGCTATAAGTCAATGGTATACGGCGTGCTTGTTCTTGGTTTCCTCTCATTCATTGTTTGGGCACACCACATGTATATGACGGGAATGGGGCCAGCTATTTCAACCTTCTTCCAGACGACTACCACGTTAATTTCGATTCCCTCAGTGATATTGCTGACTTGTTTGCTCATCTCTTTGTGGGGCGGATCGATTAGATTTACTCCCGCGATGATGTGGGCTTGTGCTTTTCTGCCCATGTTTGGCATTGGTGGTCTAACTGGCTTGCCACTTGCCTTCAACTTGGTTGATCTACATCTTCATGACACTTACTACGTCATCGGTCACTTCCACTATGTTGTTGCCCCAGGTATTCTGTTCGGTTTCTTTGCCGGTATTCACCACTGGTATCCAAAGATCACCGGGCGTTACACAAGCAGGTTCCTCAATCAGCTTCATTTCTGGCCATCGCTTATTTTGATGAATACCTTGTTTTTCCC
>JBNABE010000039.1:0-14490 GCA_049631945.1 Akkermansiaceae bacterium | reverse complement strand
TTTGCTGCACGCCTTAGAAGAGCATTTTTTCTTGTCACATTTTGCTTTTTCGCATGCGGGCTTTGCTTTTGTATCTGCCTTACAGTCACCGCAGTGGGCTGAGGCGATTACCGGTAAGGCGAAAGTGGTAGCTAAGATGAGTAGTGTCTTTTTCATAATCATTGTTGTGAGAGGCTCAGCTGATTTATTCACGCTGCGCAATAGATAGATGCTCCAGTCTTGTAATTATTCCAGTGATTTTATGATTTACTGACTTTTGCTACAAGCACTTGAGAGATGGTATCGATAAGTTGCTGGCGAAGAGGGCCTGATTCTAGGCTGATCTGTCGTTGCTGAGTTTCATATTCTGTGCGACCAGCTTTGGTTTCTATTTTGATAGGTTCGTAGCCGTAAGCGTACAAGTCATAGGGGCTAGCACGCATATCGAGTTCGCGCGCTTTGAGCGCAAGCTGGAAGCAATCCCAAAGTAGTTTGCTGCCAACCCAAGGCATGCATTTAGAAGCCCATTTATAGAGATCCATGTTGGTATGTAGGCAGCCACATTGCTCAAAGTCTTGGCGGCTATGAAGAGCCGGTTTGAGTTTGTTCAACTCAATGGCCGATGGCGTAAAAAAGCGATAGGCATCAAAGTGGCTGCAGGTGATTGTTCGAGAGGATACAAGCTGATCAATTTGTTCCTGTGGTAATCTCAGCGGCGTTGATTCTTGGTGCCTGATATCTTGCCCCTGATAAACCATCGCCCATTCATGTAGGCCATGGCATGCAAAGTTGGGAGTTCTTGTTTGGCTCAGGCATAGCAGGTTATGAACCCATTTTAGGCGATGGGTTTCTTTATCGGATAGAGCATCAGCATTCAGGGTAATACTCTGGCTGCTGCATTGGTAGTGGCGATGTTGGAATTGAGGGTGCTGTTGATCATTGCTCCCTAGCTTAATGCCGAATCCAGGATGCCACTGTTCCAATCTCCCCAATGAAAAAGGGTAATAGGTAAAAAGGAAGTCTAAGACTGGGTGCTGCTGGTGGCTGGCCTTGCGACTGCGGTAGGGCACTGTCCATTTTCTGACTTTTTCACGGTGCGCTTTCGCTAATGACTGCCACTCATGTAGCGGCAAATAACCTGTATCAGATGTCAGCATGGTGAAGAGTTGCTTCTATGTTTGGGCAAAGAAGAGGCAAATGCTTTTCTAGGTGAGATAGTTTGCCACTGGTGTATATCTCATAACTTGCTTGCGGTCCGCTTAGGTCGCCAGCAATAAAATGGTTCACTCGATGAGCAACTGCGACGCCAGTGTCCATTACAGTAACTTCTGGCCCCGCGACCTCCTGTATGAGGGGTTTGAGGAATGGGTAGTGGCTACACCCCAAAACCAGAACATCGGCTTTGGCCTTGATAAGTGGAAGAACTTCTTCTTCGACGATGGCACGTGCTTTTGGGCTGTTGAGATCGCCGTTTTCTACTAACTCAACAAAGTTGGGGCAGGGTCTTGTGATGATATTCACACCCTCACAATGGGCGTTGAGTAAACGATGGAATTTTTCTCCTGCCAGGGAGGCTTCGGTAGCAAGAACACCTACAACGCCAGTTCGGGTGTCAGCAGTTGCAGGTTTGATCCCGGGCTCCATGCCGACGAAAGGAACAGGATAGCTTGATCTTAGCGCCTCGATCGCAGCAATGGTTGCTGAATTGCAGGCTATGACGATGAGCTTGCAATTTTTTGAAAGTAAGAAATCGGTCACAGTAAAAACACGGCGCTTGATCTCGTCAGCATCACGTGCTCCGTAGGGGCACCAGGCGCTATCGCCGAAGTATACAATGGATTCGTTGGGTAAGGTTTTACGAATCTCATTAAGAACTGAGAGACCGCCGATCCCGGAGTCAAGAATCCCTATGGGGTGATTGGATTTCAAGTGTGGTGCTTAGTTGAATAGATTCATCTGTGGCGAGTCAGCATCTGGCAGAGAATCGTTTTTAGTATTTTTGGCCTTCGGTTTGTCTTTTGCCTCTGGTCGCGTGGAATTCAATTCAAGGTGTGATAAGATGTCTTTGGCTCGATTGATAATCGTAGGCGGGAGACCTGCAAGACGTGCTACCTGAATGCCGTATGACTTATCGGCCGTGCCGGGAACAATCTTACGTAAGAAAATGATATCATCATTCCACTCACGAACCGCAACGTTGTAGTTTTCGACGGCTTCTCTGGTGCGAGACAAGTCGGTGAGTTCATGATAGTGCGTTGCGAACAAGGTTCTGGCCTTGATGGTGTCATGAAGATGCTCTGCTACCGACCAGGCAATGGAAAGGCCATCAAAAGTCGCTGTGCCTCGACCAATTTCATCAAGTATGACGAGTGATTTCTCAGTCGCGTTGTTGATGATGAGCGAGGTTTCGTTCATTTCGACCATGAATGTGGACTGGCCACTGGTCAGGTCATCCGAGGCGCCGACACGGCAGAAGATGCGATCGACTAGCCCGATGTGTGCTTTATCGGCCGGGACGTAAGCTCCAATCTGAGCCATAAGGGTGATCAAGGCTACTTGGCGGATATAGGTTGATTTACCCGCCATATTTGGACCCGTGAGCAGGATGAGGCGTGAGGTCGATGAATCAATGGCTGTGTCATTGGGAATGAATTTTTCATCAACTAAGGATTGCTCCAAGACGGGGTGACGGCCATTCACGATTTGAAGGTTTCGTGAGTTATTAATAACAGGTCGAGTGTGTTGATGTAGCTGTGCAAGCTCCGCAAGACCAAGTAAAACGTCCAGAGTGGCAAGTGATTCAGCGCATTGTTGCAGGCGATCAATCTCCTCAGCTACCCTTTGCCTTAGTTTGATGAATTCTTCGTACTCAAGCTGTTTGGCGCGTTCATCTGCTCCGAGAATTTTATTTTCCATCTCCTTGAGTGCTGGTGTGATGAAGCGCTCCGCATTGGTCATCGTTTGCTTGCGTTGATAGTCGTCTGGCACAAGATCAAGCTTGGCCTTGGTGACTTCGAGAAAATAACCAAAGACGTTGTTGAATTTGATCTTCAGCGAGTCGATGCCCGTTCGCTTGCGCTCGGTTTCTTGGAGTTCGGCAAGCCACTGCTTGCCACTAGAGGAGGCAGCTCGTAATTCGTCGAGTTCAGAGTTGAAACCGTCTCTAATGATGCCTCCGTCTTTAGTTCCTGCCGGAGGTTCGTCGACTAGAGCTTGTTCCAGTATTGTTGTAAGTTCAGGGAACTGATGGAGGTCGTTGAGCAGTTTGGCTTGAAATTCGTCTTCAGCCACTTGATCATTAAGAGCCTCTAGGTGGCTTCTTAAATTTGGAATTTGGAGCAAGGAGCTGAGCAGCGACATCAGGTCGCGGGCGTTGCCTGCATTCTGAGATAGGCGTGATGTGGTGCGCTCAATGTCACGGATGCCTTTGAGCTGTTCGCGACACTGACCCAATAGAAAAGGCTCTGCGAGAAAGGCTTCGATGAGGTCTTGCCTAGAGGTGAGTAGATCTAGATCATGCAGTGGGTGCAGAATCCAGTCGCGTAGCTTCCTTGCCCCCATGGGAGTTGCTGTTCGGTCAAGAGCGCCCAGAAGTGAGTGTTGCTTGCCCGTGGGTGAGTCGACTAGGTCTAGGTTACGTTGAGATGAGGCGTCAATGATCACATGTTCGCCTCCAACGCGCACAGAGAGATGTCGAATATGATCACATGATCGACGCAATTGATATGACAGATAATGAAGGATGGCTCCGGCCGCCGAGATAGCTGCTGGCATCCCTGCGCAGCCAAAGCCGTGCAGAGATTGAACTTTGAAGTGATCGCAAAGTGATGTCCGAGCTTGGTCAGTTAAAAAAGCATACGCATCATAGGCAAGGCACCCCTTGAGATGGCCATACAGATTAAGCTGGTCATCACCTATGATTAACTCTTTTGGGCTCAGGCTTTGGAGCGTGTCTCTCAGAGAATCAGCATGGTCAAACTCAACAACGGTGAATTCACCTGTAGAGTGGTCGGCGTAGGCCAACCCGATCTTTTTACCTACTTGATATACCGCGGCGATATAGTTGTGCCGAGTGTCATCCAGCAGGGTGATATCACTCACGGTTCCGGCCGATATGATTTGAGCGATTTCTCGTTCGACTATTTTTCCTGGCTGAGGCTCGGTCGTTTGCTCTGCAATAGCAACTCGTTTACCTGCTTGTATGAGCTTAGCGATGTAGCCCTGAGCAGCATGGTGGGGGACTCCGCACATCGGTATTTCATTGCGTTTAGTGAGTGCGACGTTGAGAACGCTGGCTGCGGTCTTAGCATCCTCAAAAAACATTTCGTAAAAATCTCCTAGACGGTAAAAAAGCAGGATGTCATCTGGCAAAGAACGACGCATTGCCTGATACTGAGCCATCATGGGAGTCAGTTTTTTTTCTTTTGTCTTATTTTTGCTCGAGCCTGCCATGTCTATAATTGTTTTTAGCGACTAAAAGCCAGAGTGTCCAGCGTTGGGATGCTGAGGATTTAGAGTGAAGTGTTCTCCAAAGCTCATTGACAGATTTAAGATTTCGACATGTATATAAACGTGATGAAAATTACTAATTCTCTGACATCTATATGGCCAGTTTGTTGTTTGTGTTTTGTTATGTGCATGCCTCAAGTACATGCTGACAGTGACGAAGATACGCCATTGACGAAAACCATGACAGAGAGCAGCAAGGCTCTCAAAGAACTGCGTAAGATTGATAAAGATGATTGGGCTGGGGGGGCTGAAGCAGCAAGGATTGCGGCAGAAGGGATCAGAAAAGGTATGGAATACATACCAGTGTTGATTAAGGATATGGCTGAAGGCATGGATAAGGTGAAGGCAATAGCTGATTATCGCAGGATGATGGGTTTATCATATGCTTATCTGTGTGAGTTGGAGCTTGCATACCTCGAGGAGGACGCCGAAAAGGTGGATGCAGCAATGTCTAAAGTTAAAGCAGGCAAAAAGGAGGGGCACAAAAAATACAGTGATGACTGAGGGCCTAGGTGTCTCAGTATTAACTGATTAAATACTAACTTGAAATCCTTGCTTACATCAGTCCGGCGCCGATTTGGTGGTATTTCCTTAAGACCATGTAGCATCCGTGATGCCAGTGGCACCAAGCTTGCGGCTCAAGAGATTGGTAAGCTCGGCGAACGCATTGCTGCTGACCACTTGGCACTTTCTGGCCGGAAATTACTCTACAAAAATTACCGCGGTCCGCGTGGGGGCGAAATAGATATCGTTGCCCGTGATGGTGATATTCTAAGTTTTGTTGAAGTGAAAACAAGGACGCAAAAGGGTTATGGAAGGCCTCTTGATGCTGTGGACAGAAATAAGCAAGCCCTCATCGAGCGAGGAGCCAATTCTTGGCTCAAGCTACTAGGCCGGCGTGATTTCATCTGGAGGTTCGATGTTGTCGAAGTGATCTTGGCCGAGGGCGAATTAGCAGAAGTGAATGTCATCAAGAACGCCTTTTAACGCCAAGGTGGGCCCGCTGCTGAAATAATAAATGTCTCATCTGAGCATTGCCAAAAGGCGAATGTTTATGGATATTCCTGTTTTATTTTTATCTCATGTCAAATTCTCCCCACATGCCAATCTATGTGATCGGGCACAAAAACCCTGACACGGACGCGATTTGCTCAGCTATTGGCTATGCAGACCTTTTGCAAAAAAAGGGATGTAATGAAGCTTTGCCTGCACGATGTGGTGCGGTGCCAACAAGAACGGCATGGGTGCTCGAAAAAGCGGGTATTGAGAAACCTCTCCTGCTCGATGATGTCAGTGCTACCGCTGAGATGATCTGCCGCAAAGACGTCGTCAAGGTAAGTGATGATGCTACTTTTTTAGAGGCTTATGAGCTAATGTTGTCTGAGAAGGTTCGCAGTATTCCGGTGGTCAATGCTCAAAACCAGCTGTGTGGTTTATTGAAGTATCTTGATTTATTACAGCTGCTGATGCCGATTGATACTGAAACTGAATCTGTGCGTAAGATGATTGCCTGCCCAGAGAAGATCGCTGCAACCTTGGGAGCTAAGGTTGACGGGGCTGATTTGAAAGCTAAGGAACGCGAGATTATCCAGCTGGTGGGGGCGTCTAGTGTGGATACAGTTCAGAAGCGTTTGGATCATGCGAAAGATGTCGGGGAGATTAAATCGTATGTGGTGATATGTGGCGATCGCCCCATCATTCAGCGAACAGCGATTGAGTATGGCGTTTGTATGTTAGTTGTTACAGGTGGTTTTGAGGTGTCTGAGGATCTTGTGCGCGCATCTAAAGAAAGCGGAGTTGTGATCGTAAGGTGCAAGCATGATACGGCCACAGCCTCGAAGCTGATCAGGTGCTCAAGAATGGTAAGTCATGCTTTGGACGATGATATCATTCGCGTTATGGCACATGATTCGGTGCAGGTGCTTCGTGATGATTTGGCCTCAGTGAAACAAGACCTTTTTCCTGTGATTCATCCAGGTGGTAATCGCTTGATGGGAGTTATTTCAAAATCAGACCTGATCGATCCGCCACGTATTCGGCTTGTGATGGTCGATCATAATGAATATTCCCAAGCTGTTGAAGGGGTAGAGCATGCTGAGGTGATCGAGGTGATCGATCACCACCGGCTTGCAGGAGATCTTGTCTCCAGTGAGCCCATCCGATACATCAATGAGCCTGTGGGATCCTCGTGCACCCTTGTTGCCCGAGAGTATCGTTACGCCGGCATTGATATACCAAGAGAGGTTGCCATGTGCCTTATCGCAGGCATGGTATCTGATACCTTGAACCTAACTTCGCCTACAACAACTAGTTTAGATAGGGAAATTCTTGAGTGGCTTTGCGATATTGCCTCTGTTGATGCGGCAGAGTTCACCCACAATTTTTTTGCTTCAGGGTCCTTGTTAGCGCACAATACAGCCAATGAGGCAATCAACGCTGACCGTAAGGTATTCGAGGAGAATGGTGCGCGTGTGAGTATCTCTCATGTTGAGGAATCTGGCTTGGATTTGTTTCCGGGGTGTAAAGAAGATCTCAACGCAGCATTAGATGCTCTCATTGAGGTGAAGCGCTATGATTTAGCACTCCTCATTGTGACTGATATCAACAGCCATCACAGTTTGTTGCTAGGCAGCGGCAATGCGCAAATCCTGAATGCTCTCAATTTCAAGCGTGATGACGATGGGGTCTTTCAAGCGCCAGGAGTGGTAAGCCGTAAAAAACAGGTTTTCCCTGCGGTGTGTCAGGCGATTCGGGTTGCCTCTCACAGTTAATCTGCCGACAATCAGCATTATCAGATCATGGCACGAGACATTGTAGTTATTAAAATTGGCACGGGAGTATTAACCTCTGAAAAAGATGGCACGCTCGATGAGGCTTCACTGGTGCGCTTAGTTACCTCGGTATCAGAGCTGGTAGCTACTGGCATTCCGTGTGTGATGGTCTCAAGCGGTGCTGTTGGTGCTGGTGTATCCGCACTCAAGCTCGCTGGTTACCCCCAAGATACCGCCTCACGTCAGGCCTGTGCCGCGGTTGGGCAGACCCGGCTGATGCATGCGTATGAGAACTTGTTTCAAAAATTCAGGCTCAATGTTGCTCAAATTTTGCTCACAGCATCAGATCTCGACCATGAGCGTCCAAGTAACCACGTTATGGATACGCTACACCGTCTGCTCGAGGAGGGTAATATTGTGCCGATCATCAACGAGAATGATACTGTAGCGGTCCAAGAATTGAGAGTGGGGGACAATGACATGCTCTCGGCTCGAGTGTCTCGGCTTCTAAAGGCTCGTATGCTTGTGATGTTAAGTACTGTTGATGGTCTTCAGGATGAAGATGGCGGGGTAATGCCCGAGGTCCGCAACATTGATGCTGTTGCTCGGCATGTGAGGTCAGATCATGGCAAGTTTTCTATCGGGGGTATGGCATCAAAGCTGGAGGCTGTTAAGTTTGCCTTAGACTCTGGGGTGGAGACAGTCATTGCCAGTGGCCGTGAGCCTACCGCCCTAAAGGAGATCATCTCAGGTGGTATGGGGGGCACACGTTTCCCTCTGTGAGTTGTTCTGCATAGCGAGAGACATGAATTTCAACTCACAACAAGTGCTCTTTAGTTGACCCCCTGGGATATCTGAGCTAGTTTTCTATATCGTTTAAACAATGTTTGTCTTTTTGAATTGTGAGTGAAGAATACTCAATTTCAGTATACCAGGACAGTGATTTCTCATGGATTCGCTGTGATGGAAAGGGTTCATTTTTGAGCAGTCCAGTTATAAAAGATTGGTGTGAGAAGGAAATGGAAGCCGGCTCAACATGTATTGTTGTTGATCTGGAAAACTGCAAGGGGATGGATTCTACATTTATGGGCACGATGGCGGGTCTTGCAATGAGGTTGATGAAGTTACCGGAAGGTAAACTTCAAATCGCTGGGCCATCTGAACGTAGTCGAAAATCACTGGAGGATCTGGGGCTTGATGTGCTCATGGAGATTGATCCACAAGATGCCGGCTGGCAAAAAACAATTGGCGAGGTTCGGGCTAAGTTGGTTGCCTGTGAGGAATCAATATCCAAAGCGAACCAAGGAGTTCATGTGCTGGATGCCCACAGGAAGCTATGTGAAGCAGATAACCGGAATACGGAAAAATTTGGTACTGTGCTCGATTATCTAGAGGCGGAAGTGAAAGCCAAACAAGATGACAATGAATAGTGGTAGCATGAACCGGGCATCGACAAGCGCGTATATTGTAATCTTTATTCTCTAATGCTTTGACCTAGGTTCATTTTTCAACACCCACCCTTATTCGTTGTATTTCATGTCAGACCTAGGTGATATAGCTCCGGTCGTATTGTTCATTTTACTGATCATTACGCTATTCGCATGGTTTAATACGCGGCTTAAACTGCGCAAGACCCGACAAGAGAAGGATGAGATTGTGGGGGAGGAAATGCGAATGTTTGACTTTCTGCATCACATTGGAGAAGCAATTGAAAAAGACATTACACCAGCACAACTCTATAAGGAAATTGTTGAAGGGTTTGAGCAGGTTTTGAGTGCGGATGCGGGTGCGATTTATTTATTGAGCGAGGATCGAGCGCATCTTGTGCCGAAATACATCTCGACTCATTGTCCGCCGCTAGTGAGCGTTCCTGCAGAGGTTGTTAAGCAGTCAAAAACAAAACCGCGCGCATTGGCGAGTTACATAAGATTGTCTCGATCAGGGTCTGAAGAGGGCTTGCTAGGGCAGGTGATCACTACAGAGGCGAGCATGCATATTAAAGATTTGCACGATCATCATTTGCTAGAGGCTAGTGCTGAGCTCTACCCACATGATGCATCGGCGATGCTTTCAATATTGCAGTATGGCGGTCGAAACATTGGAGTTGTTGCTGTGGTTCGCCATCATGTAAATGGTTTGTTTTCGGAGAATGATTATGAAGTGTTTAGGTCACTATCGGAGCAATCTGCTTTCGCTATGGGTAACGCCATGATTCATCAAGAACTTACTGAGAAGCGCAAGCTTGATGATGAATTACGCACTGCAAGAGAGGTGCAAAATGTATTATTACCATTTGGTGAGCCGGACATAAGTGGATACAGAGTATATGGCAGTAACACTCCTGCGCGCATGATTAGCGGAGACTATTTTGACTACATTAACCTAGCTGATAATAAAACCGGGGTAGTGATTGCCGATGTCACAGGGAAAGGACTGCCTGCTGGCCTATTAATGGCGATGTGTCGCAGTGTCTTACGCTTAATAGCCAAATCAGTAGAAAGCCCTTCTGAGGCGCTTGGTCTTGTGAATAGGCACCTTTTCCCTGATGTAAGGGAGGATATGTTTGTGAGCTTGGTCTATATCGTCTTAGATAATGACAGTGGTAAAATTAGAATGTCGCGAGCGGGCCATGATGCTCCCATTTTATTTCGAGCAGAAACGGCTACGATAGAAACCGTGAAGCCGCCTGGCTTGGCCTTGGGGATCGATTCAGGAGATGTTTTTGATCGAGTCACCAAAGATGTCGAAATGGAATTGAAGCAAGGCGATGTTCTCCTTCTCTATACAGACGGTGTATGTGAGGCTGTTAACGATGATGATGATGAGTTTGGCTTAACGAAGTTAGAGCATGTATTTCGTGCGACTGCTGATATGGGAGCCGAGAACGTAGTGGAGTCGATTAGGCGTGAGGTATCGGTGTTTTCTGGCAATCAGCCGCAGATGGATGACATCACGATGGTGGCTCTTGAGAGAAGGCTGAAATGAGCCATCGAAAGCATCTTGTTATTTATTAGAATACATCTTGCAAGATGTGGGTCTTTTCATAGTATTCAACTTGTTGATTGGGCGTGTTGTCCTTTCCGCAATCAAATACGAACTAAAACAAACTAAGTTATATTATGAAAATCGTTAAAATTATCGCAATCGCCGCAGCAGCATGTGGATTCATGGTCACTGCTTCATGCACATGTCAGTCAGAAGCTCCAGCTCCTGTTCACGTAGAAGCTGCTAAGTAATGCTTTCTGGTGTGAGGACCTTCAATCGCTAAAAGATCTAATCAACTATGAAAATAGCTACTATTCTTGCCGCTGTAGCAGGCCTTGCACTTTGTGCTTCCTGTGGCTCACAACCTGAGGCGCAGATTGATCCCGCTCCAGTCGTGGAGATTTCTACCAAGTAAGCGGGGAATACAGTCACAACTATTATCACAAAGGTGGGTTAGTTCTAACCCACCTTTTTTTGTACCTGATTCTTCTCTATTCTGGTCCTTTTGTTTCTTCTTGTCATAGCATTTAATTCAAGTCATACATAAATAGTAATTAATAATAATATCTATGACTTTATTTAAACTATTCATCATGCCTGTTGTAGCAGTAAGTATTTGTCTGCTATCCTCCTGCGGTTGTTGCACCGGTGAAGACCCTGCACCCAAATTACGTGCACTTCCCAAATTTAAAGATTTGCCAACGACTGAGGCAGTAGCACCTGCACCTGCAACAATAAACGTTGTTCAGGAAAGTGCGAAGTAATACTGATTGCTCGTAGTTTATTACGATTTTCTGATGTAGCTCGATGCTACACCTAATGGTCACGCTGGTGCGTGGCCATTTTTATTGGCACATTGATTCTGTGCGCCTTTGTCCCAGTGCGTCAGATTGTCCTTATTGGGCCTATCTAAGCTGTGACAATTTGTCATTTTCTCATCAGTGATGCAAGGTGACAGGTCACTCAATAAAATTCTACCTATTCAATATAAGTGACTTACGTGTATGTGTTCGTCCTTTGGCACAATAATTGCATAAGAATTGATAACAAACACCGCAATAGCGGCGCAGGCTCAGTGATCAAAGTTATTTTGCCCTCTGAGTTGCAATGCTTCATCGGTCAGAGCAATCAAATCATGTGCTTATGCACAATATGAGAAAACATCGAACCATCTAATTATTATGTCTAAAATACTCGGAATCGACCTTGGAACAACCAACTCTTGCATGGCTATCATGGAGGCTGGTGAACCACAGGTATTGGAAAATTCAGAAGGTGCTCGCACAACACCATCTATCGTAGCTTTTACCAAGAACGGTGAGCGTCTCGTAGGCCAGGCGGCTAAACGTCAGGCTGTCACAAACCCCAAAAATACAATCTTCTCAGCGAAGCGGCTTGTTGGTCGTAAGTATGCTGAACTCAACGATGAGGATAAGCAGCTACCTTATAGTGTGGTGGAAGCCGACAATGGCGATGCTCACATTGAGGTAGAAGTTGATGGGGAAAAGAAAACTTACTCACCACAAGAGATTTCAGCCATGATTCTTGGCAAGTTAAAAAGTGACGCTGAAGCCAAACTTGGTGAAACCATCACTGAGGCGGTCATTACTGTTCCAGCTTACTTTAACGATTCACAACGAAACGCAACCAAGGCCGCGGGCGAAATTGCCGGTCTCAAAGTGCGTCGTATTATTAACGAGCCTACTGCGGCTTCATTGGCATATGGTTTGGATAAGAAGTCTGACGAGCAGATCGCAGTTTATGATCTTGGAGGAGGAACTTTTGATATCTCAGTATTGGAAATCGGAGATGGTGTATTTGAAGTCTTAGCGACTGATGGTGATACCTTACTTGGCGGTGATGATTGGGATAACGCCATCATCAAATGGATTGTTGATGAGTTCAAATCAAGTGAAGGTGTTGATCTTTCCAATCAGCCTGATGCACTGCAGCGTATTCGTGAAGAGGCAGAAAAGGCGAAGATTGCCCTTAGCTCATCTCAGAGCTATGACATTAATTTGCCGTTCATTACAGCTGATCAAAATGGACCCAAGCATATTCAAACAACTATCAGCCGCTCTAAGCTCGAGCAGATCACAGATAAACTTTTTGATCGCACCAAAAAGCCAGTTCTGGATTGCTTGAAAGAAGCGGGTGTTGATGCCAGTGACATCGATGAGCTTGTTCTCGTAGGTGGCATGACTCGCATGCCTAAGGTGCAAGAAATTGCAGCAGAACTTGCCGGCAAAGAACCTCACAAGGGGGTGAACCCAGATGAGGTTGTAGCTATTGGAGCCTCCATTCAAGGTGGTGTGCTTCAGGGGGACGTATCAGATGTTCTACTTCTGGATGTAACGCCTCTCAGTCTTTCCATTGAGACCATGGGCAGTATTGCAACTCCAATGATTGAGCGTAATACAACCGTTCCTGCTAAGAAGTCACAGATATTCTCAACAGCGGCAGACAATCAGCCTGCGGTAGACATTCGCATCTGCCAAGGTGAGCGCAAGATGTTTGACGACAATAAGCTGCTTGGTAATTTCCGCCTCGATGGGATTGACTCGGCTCCACGCGGAACTCCTCAAATTGAAGTTACCTTCGATATTGATGCTAATGGTATTCTTCATGTCTCAGCCAAGGATAAGAATTCAGGCAAAGAGCAGAAAATTTCCATCGAAGGTTCAAGTGGACTTTCCGATGAGGAAATCGAAAAGGCCAAGCGAGATGCGGAAGCTCACGCGGATGAAGATAAAAAACGCGCGGAAGGTGTTGAAACAAAAAACAACGCTGAGAACCTTGTTCACCAGGTTGAGAAACAACTTGAAGAGCTCGGTGAGCAATTGCCTGCTGAACTTAAATCTGGAATCGAAGCCAAGGTGGAAGCAGTCAAGGAAGCCCTCAAGGCTGATGACTTAGATGCCATCAAATCGACTACAGGTGAACTCGAGGCATCCCTTCAGGAACTTGCACAAGCAGCGCAGGCTGCGGGTGCGGCAGCAGGAGGTGCCGAAGGTGCTCCAATGCCAGATATGGGCGGCTCCGCAGATGACTCTGAATCTTCAGAGCCTAAGCAAGCTAAGGGAAAGGTCGTAGACGCCGAAGTCGTCGAGGACTAATCGATTAATAATCTCAGATCTACCTAGCCAATAAGTCTAGGTAGATCTTTTTCTTGAAAAACAAAAACTAACTACAACCAACTAACAACATTATGGCAACCATAACACCAATCGGACAGCGCGTCCTCGTGAAGCGCCTTGAAGCCGAAGAAGTAAGTGCTGGAGGCATCGTCCTACCAGATACCGCAAAAGAAAAACCACAAGAGGCAGAAGTCGTTTCCCTCGGCACTGGCGGCAAAGACGAAGATGGCAAAGCCATTGAGTTTGCTGTCAAAGTAGGGGACACCGTTCTTATTTCCAAATACGGGGGCACCGACGTCAAGGTCGATGGCCAAGATCTGCTGATTCTTTCTGAGTCAGATATTCTTGGTATCGTTGGTTAATTCACCACCCATCAAACAACTATCACAATTAAAAATAACATGGCTAAACAACTACAATTCGACGAAGCAGCTCGCCACGCACTCTTGCATGGTGTTGAGAAGCTTGCCGCTGCCGTTAAGGCAACTCTTGGGCCCTCAGGCCGTAACGTCATTCTCGATAAGAAGTTCGGGTCTCCAACAATCACCAAGGATGGTGTATCTGTTGCTAAAGAAATTGAACTTGAAGATCCCTATGAAAACATGGGTGCTCAGCTTATCCGCGAGGTTTCAAGCAAGACCTCAGATATTGCGGGTGACGGAACAACAACCGCTACCGTCCTTGCAGAGGCTATCTATAAAGAGGGTCTTCGTAACGTTACTGCTGGAGCTAACCCTATCTCGCTTCAACGCGGAATTATGAAAGCTTCAGAAGCAATTGTTGCGCAGCTTCATGAGATCTCTAAAGAAGTTTCTGATACATCTGAAATTGCTCAGGTGGCTACTGTTTCTGCAAACTGGGATACTGAAATTGGTAACATCATTGCCGAGGCAATGGACAAGGTCGGTAAAGACGGAACCATTACCGTTGAAGAAGCGAAAGGAATCGAAACGACTCTCGACGTTGTTGAGGGTATGCAGTTCGACAAAGGCTATCTAAGCCCCTATTTCGTAACTGACGCAGAAGCGATGGAGTCGTCTCTGGATGATGCTCTTATCTTGATTAACGAGAAGAAGATTAGCTCGCTCAAAGACCTTTTGCCGCTTCTT